>NZ_BAABFL010000131.1:0-37567 GCF_039540975.1 Kistimonas scapharcae | reverse complement strand
GTCATTGATTACTCACTGACCACCCCCTGTTTAAGTTGGAAATTTCAGAAGAGGCGACAACTATGCTGGCACAGGGGGGTTTCCAATATATCCTGAAACTCGCTACTTAAATAGCTAATTGTTTTACCTATTTTCACCTCCGTGCCTTCAGGTATTCCTATGCCTTCTGCTGCTTCGGAATCTGGTACAGACTCCTCCGCCCTTTCCTCATTCTGTATATCCTGAATCGCTTCCCTTAATAGAAACAAACAACGATGTGCATTTTTAAAATCACCAATATTCTCATAAATTTCACTGGCATGTTTCAACAAAGGAAAAAACTGTTTTTTACTTGTCGCCTTCTCATAAAACCTGGCGGCCTCATCAGGTGACGAGTCAGCGATTAACTTTTCTTCATGCATCCAGCCCAAGAAAAAATGGATATAGCCAAATAGCGTCAAAGGCAAACTCTCATCATCACAACGACTCTTCAGCAAGTCGTAACACTTTTCCAATCGTTTCTTATAATTAGGCCTATTGTATACAAACGTTTTATCTTTCGTGTTTCTATAAGTCATGATATTGAACAATATCGTTATTGCCGTCTCAATATCTTCGGGTTCAGGGAAAACACTTTCCGGACACAAATCCCAAGTAGCACTTGTTGCTTGCAGCCCAGCTCTTTTGGTAATAACACGCAAAGCACTTTTCTCTAAGGACAGCCCTTCCTCAGTTGCTTCTACTTGAAAAGTCGATGAACTTGCTACTGTCGTCTCTTGCGCTGCTCCAGTGTGCGCTCCGGTATGTTTTTGACGCCGTACTCTCCTTGAGCGTGGCATGGTACCACTCTCTTGTCGTAAATGATCGATGATTTCATCCGAATGGTGCTTCTCTCTAGTACTGTCTTTAAAAATGGCATTGTGCAAAGCATTCACTAAGATACTATAGTCACTTCCCAAAACACTAAACGAGTCTATTCCATATAGCGGTTTGGCAATAATATCTGTTCTTGAAAAGTGTAAAATGCAATCCTCAAATGCACATCTTGGGTAAAAGTCATTTATTTTGGTATTTATAAAGCAAAAATCAGCAAGGCTGTCCCGAAGAATGAACGGTGAAGCAAGCACCTCACTCCCCCGGTAAAAACCACTTTCAATAAGTACCAGCTGCCATAGATCCGAAAATTTATTATCTAACGTCGACTTTATTATTTTAATCTTTTCCAACCATGCACATCGTGTAACAACATCGTTAGCAAAAGCATATTGAATCAACCATGACTGCATTCGTTTTATCGCTACACATCTATTTTCTGCACTTGCCTTACGAAACAATCTGGCAGCCTCTTTATATTCATCTTCGGCTTTACCGGCATCCATTTCCGCCTCCATAAGGCTACATGCCGCCAACGACAAACCGGCTTCTGTTACTGCTGACGTCTTTTTTCTTTTTTCTTTTTTCTTGATACAGCCTTTTATTTTCATCATAAACCCCACCAACTTTTTGACTTGGATAATCCCTATGCGCTTTTTCACAGAAGCATTTTAGTGTTACAATCCTGTCTCCAATTCTTTGGGGATATTCAGAAGGGCAATAGTCCCCATGATACCAAAGGCCAAACAACACTTTTTCTTCATCACTACAGGAAACAGCGGAAAGCTTTGATAGCTTTGAAGCTTCAATCAAAGTATCAATATAACAATCAATGGGTAAACCATTATTAAAAATAGCTCTGGTAACGTCACGCATCAGCTCTACTTTTCGCCCTTCCAAATAAGAAGTTAATTGCCCTTCCCCTGCCTGCGCTTGTGCTCCAACTATTTTCTGCCTAGCTGATACCCCTTCCATTGAACCATTCTCCATTAAACTATTTTCGCTAAAATTTATTAAAATTAAATTATTTATTTATATCACAATGACAACATTAAACACTGAACTTAATTTATTTTGTTAGCTGCACTGACCTCAGCGTCACCAAAACCATTCAAAACACCATTCTATGCCATCAACTAACATACGGGCATTCAACTATCATTAAGTCAGTACGCTGAAATTCTGAAAATTCAAACTCAGCATCTCAGAAAAAAGAGGATTAAACATTCTAAAAACCAATAACAACCATTTACATCCTTTAACATAACTTCGCCTTCTACACTTATGAGAAAACTTGAAAACAACATAACCAAAAACAAACAGCCCCCAGCAAAAAACTTTTATCTCCCCAGCACTCTTCTGAAAATCTCAAACAAAATACATAAAAAAAATAATTCATTGCTAAGCTTCATAGACACTCTATGAATTTTTCTAAACTGTCACGGAAGACAACCAGGTAGAGGGAACTTAACAAATGATGATTGATGCTGAGCAGCTGGAAAAACTGTCGGGTCTGCGTTCCAACTTGGCACGGATGGCCGCCAGTATGGCAGAGCTGGAAGATAGAATGGCGCTGGTGAATCACCAGTGTCGCCAGATTGCTGATGAAATGCGCGCCCTGCGCACACAGATCAAAACAGTGCCTGAACAAAAGCAGCAGTGATACACAAAACAACGGGCAGCCAGTTCCATCAGGCTGCCCATTGTTCGTTTCAGGCTAACGCTCAGGCGGGGGTTCGCATAGTCACGAACTCTTCAGCCGCGGTCGGGTGAATCCCGATAGTCTGGTCAAAGATCGCTTTGGTAGCGCCAGCCTTCAGGGCAATCGCAAGCCCTTGGGTAATTTCACCGGCATCAGGGCCCACCATGTGGCAACCCAGCACACGGTCACTGTCGCCATCCACCACCAGCTTCATGAACACGCGCTCATCACGTCCGCTCAGGGTGTGTTTCATGTGGCGGAAGCCTGTCTTGAAGATCACCACATTGCTGTACTGATCTCGCGCCTGCTCTTCGGTCAGGCCAACGGTGCCAATATTCGGCTGACTAAAGACTGCAGTGGCAATATTGGAATAATCCATCGCCACTGGCTGCCCCTTGTACAGATGACGTACCAATGCCATCGCTTCTGCCAATGCGACCGGAGTTAACTGGAAACGGTCGATGACATCACCCAGTGCGTAAATATTGGGCACTGATGTCTGGAAGTTATCATCCACCTTGATGGCGCCATTGTCCGCCAGTGCCACACCGGCCTGTTCCAGTCCCAGGCCTTTAATGTTGGGTACACGACCGGTAGCGTACATGACGGTATCCGCCGTTTCCGTTGTGCCGTCCTGCCAGGTCACCTGCAGCTGTCCATCGGCCAGTTTTTCAATCTTGCTGATTGTGCTGTTGAATTTGAGATTGATATGCTTTTTCAGCATTTCATCGCGTAGGGTTTCACGGATATCACCATCAAAACCACGCAGGAACAGGTCACGGCGATAAGACAGCACTGTCTCGGCACCAAGGCCGGCAAAGATACCGGCAAATTCAACGGCAATGTAACCGCCACCTACCACAATGACTTTCCCGGGGAACGTCTCCAGATAAAAGGCTTCATCCGAGGTGATTGCGTGTTCTGAACCCGGGAAATCGGGAACAAAGGCTTTCGAACCGGGTGCAACCAGAATACGCTCTGCGGTATAGCGCTTGTCGCCGACGGCGATCGTGTGCTGATCAACCAGTGCGGCATAACCGGCAATCAACTCAACACCTGCGTTTTTCAGCAGGTTTTCATAGATGCCATTGAGGCGCTCAATTTCGCGGGTCTTGTTGTCCCGAAGCGTTGGCCAGTCAAAGCTGACACCATCCACCGTCCAGCCGTACCCTTTGGCATCTTCAAAGTCTTCATGGTAATGGGCGCCATAAACAAACAGCTTCTTCGGCACGCAGCCCACATTGACACAGGTGCCTCCCAGGAAACGCCCTTCAGCCACAGCCACTTTCGCGCCTTCGGCCGCTGCCATCCGACTTGCCCTGACGCCGCCGGAACCCGCCCCGATGACAAACAGGTCAAAATCATAGGTTCTATTGTTCATTCAGCCTCTCCTGAAGGTAAAATGCGGCTTTTTCTCATGAGGCGCATTCGGCGCCAGAGAATAACAGTCTCATTCAGTCGTAGAACGTACCGTCGTACGGCTGGTTTCGTCTGAAATGATACGGATTCATGTCCAGTTAAGATGCAGCAGTTCAATACCCCGTTCCAGTCACTCACCCTGCAACGCCTACCCCTGAGAAACCGGGAAACCCTGCGGGCCTGGGATGCCGCTGATGAGTACCTGTTGGAACACCTCGGGGAGACCGGCGTCTCCGGCCGGGTCATGATTCTCAACGACAGTTTCGGTGCATTGACCCTGAATCTCGCAACGTATAGCCCGGTACTTTACAGCGATTCATGGCTTGCACACCAGAGTGCCATACATAATGCGCAACACAATGGCATCGCTACAGACAGCTTCCAGTGCCTGGCCAGTACAGAACCTCTGCAAGGCACCTTTGATCATGTTCTGATCCGGTTTCCCAAAAACCTCAGCTGGTTTGAAGAGCAGCTGCTGCGATTGCGCCCGCATATCCATGAAAATACGCAGATTGTTGCAGCGGGCATGGCGAAATACATCCACACCTCGACACTGTCGTTGCTGGAAAAAACGCTCGGACCTACACGTACCTCGCTGGCGCGCAAGAAGGCGCGACTGGCGTTTGTAACGTTCGACTCAAGCTTTGCTCCTGCAAAGTCCAGTTTTCCCAAAACCCTTTCAATGCCTGGCAACCTGATCACGATCAACCATGCCAACGTGTTCTCAAGAGAAAAACTGGATATTGGCACCCGATTCTTCCTTGAGCACCTACTGGATGACCGACACTACGACAACATTGTGGATCTGGGCTGTGGCAACGGGATTCTCGGGCTGACGGCAGCCAGCCGGCATCCGGACAGCACGGTGACCTTTGTGGACGAATCCTACATGGCCGTCCAGTCCGCACGGGAAAGCTGGCAAGCCAACCACCTTTCCGAGGACAAAGGTCGCTTTATCACCAATGACTGCCTGACCGATTTTCCTGCCAACAGTGCCGACCTGGTACTGTGTAACCCGCCCTTTCACCAGGGAGAAACCATCGGCGACCATATTGCACGCCGCATGTTCAAACAGGCCCACCATGTGCTCAGACCCGGTGGTGAACTGCGCATTGTCGGCAACCGGCACCTGAACTACCACACGCGCCTCAAACAGCTGTTTGGTGGTTACCGGCTGGTCGCCAGCGACGCTAAGTTCGTCATCCTGAGCAGCACACGCCACAGCTAAACAGCATTCGAGAGGATATCCACAGATACTGTGGATATCCTCTCGAATAGCATGTGTTTAACTACGTCCGACCCGCCTTTTTAGCGAGCTTCAGCGCACTGATATTTTTTTGATCATCATTTCACTCCCTTAAAAAGACCGCTTGTCGCTCAATCTGGCAAGTCTCTCTGGACGAACTAACCTAGCCGAAAGCAAAACTAACGTACCAAAAAATAAAATCAACTACGCCATGACACCCCCTTAGTCAAGCTGATGGGAGATTTACGTGCATCATCGCTATACGACTGCCTGTTACCTTTTCTTACTGACCATCACATCGCTGGAATTCGCCACTGTCGCTCACTCTGACCCAAAGCCTGAAACACCCCGTCTGCTGGTTTGCTTAGCCATTGACGATGACGCCGCCTATCAGACCCTATCCCAGCACGTGATGCATGAGTTTTCGATGACAGCCAAGCAGGGGGTCTCCACGCAGCCCACCGATCAGCTCCTTTTTCTGATGCAAGGCAAGGACCTGAACCTCCCAACACTCCTTCAAAACCTGCAGGCTCAGGGTGGATCTATCCACTCATCATTTTCAGATTTCAACACAACGTTCAATACTATCGCCCCGAAGTGCTATACAGGCCCTGGCCGAACACGCCATGAAATCGCTGAGCTAATCCATTCCAACCCCCTTGGCTCGTCCTTCACCAGTCAGATTTATGCGGATGAAACGCTGAACGTTCTAACGCTAGAAAACCAGCTCACTGTATCCATCAGTCATATTGATAAAGACCATGCTGCGTATGGGTTACATCAATTGAACATGGATGGCCTGCCAGACTGTATTTGGCTGGGCACCACCCATTCGATGACGAACTTGACCCAACTCTCTGGCAATGCATTCAACGACTTTCTAAATCAGATAAAAACGCCTGCCACACATGACAATATTGACCCTCAAGATAACACTGAGGCCTTCCGAACCATCTACGAAGCGCAAAAAACGACACAATCAAATCAGTTCAGAAAAGCCTCGCACAATGATGATAGTTCCGAAGCGGTGGTATGGGCTGTATTAGCCGTGGCCATCGTGTTTGCCGCCGTTCTACCCTTCGGTTTTTTTATGGTATTTCTCTAGCGTGGTGTAAAACAGCCAGTAGCCACCCGGCAGCTTTCTGCATCAGGTCAACACTTTCTGGAACAGCGTGACTTTAGACAAAAAACGTTTAAAAAATCCGTTTCAATGATCAAAATATTTTAACGACCCATGGGATTCGTGTAGACTGCGCGCCTTCTTCACCACCCTTTCTGAAGTTGTCGTACGAATCCCATGCTTGAGCGTTTATTTAAACTCCAGGAACACAATACTACGGTCAAAACGGAAGTGATCGCAGGCCTCACCACCTTCCTGACGATGGCCTACATTATTTTCGTGAATCCCAGCCTGTTGGCCGCTGCCGGCATGGACTCCGGCGCCGTATTCGTCGCCACCTGTCTTGCCGCCGCCATTGGCTGTTTTATCATGGGCTTTTATGCCAACTACCCGGTTGCCATGGCGCCGGGTATGGGTCTGAATGCCTTCTTTAGCTTTACTGTTGTCGGACAGATGGGATACAGCTGGCAGGTTGCCCTGGGCGCTGTCTTCTTCTCCGGTATCTGCTTCTTCCTGCTGAGCGCCTTCCGCATCCGGGAATGGATCATTAACAGTATTCCTCTGTCGTTGCGCGGTGGTATCGGCGCCGGTATCGGTTTCTTCCTGGGCTTCCTGGGTCTGCAAAATGCGGGCATTGTCGTTGATAACCCCGCCACACTGGTTTCCATGGGCGATATGACCAGCTGGAACGCGATCATGGCCTGCCTGGGCTTTGTCGTTATTGCAGCTCTTTATTTCCGTGGCGTTACCGGTTCCGTCATGATCGGTATCCTGTCTGTGACACTGCTCAGCATTGCCACCGGCCATGTCGAATTGAACGGCATCTTCTCCATGCCGCCCAGCCTGGCACCTACCTTCATGCAGCTTGACCTGGCCGGCGCCCTGGATATCGGCCTGGTGAGTATCGTGTTCTCCTTCCTGTTTGTGGATATGTTCGATACCTCGGGCACCCTGATCGCCGTGGCCCAGAAAGGTAACCTGCTGGATAAAGACGGCAACATGCCCCGCATTAACCGTGCCCTGATGGCTGACAGTACCGCCACTGTCGCCGGTTCCATGCTCGGCACCTCCACGACTACGAGCTATATTGAAAGTGGTGCAGGTATTGCTGCAGGTGGCCGTACTGGTTTGACGGCGGTTGTCGTTGGCTTACTGTTTGTTGTCAGCCTGTTTCTGTCACCGCTGGCGGGCGCAATCCCTGCTTACGCAACAGCTCCCGCACTGTTCTTTGTTGCGGTACTGATGACCCACAGCCTGGTCAAGATTGACTGGGATGATATTACCGAAGCAGCTCCCGTGGGCGTTGCCGCTATCACCATGCCACTGACGTATTCCGTGGCTTCCGGTATAGCCCTGGGCATCATCGCCTGGACAGGCATCAAGCTGATCAGTGGTCGCCAGAAAGAAATCACGCCGGCAATGGTCGTGCTGACAGCACTGTTCATTGTGAAGTTCATGGTCTTCTGATCAGGCGAAGCGCCATCCATCAACAGGATGGCGCTTCTTCTCTGCGAACGCCCCCGCTATCTGCCTTGATACGCAACCCCACCACTCCCTTTACTTTCCCATTTCAACAGGCTAACCGCACCCTCATCCGGTGATCTCCGACTTTTCTTTATACCCTGCTCAGGTATCATGCCCGCCCTATACGTTTTACCCCTGTTACCTATTCCAGGCGAGGCCCGATGTCGACGGATACCGTACAACCTGAACGCTATGATGACCTGCTCCGGGAGAAAGCCGACCGGATCGAGGCGATGTTTGCTCCCTTTGCGCCCCCTGCACTGGAAGTCTTCCGTTCATCCCCGTCCCACTACCGCATGCGGACGGAGTTTCACATCTGGCATCAGGATGACCGGGCCCATTACGCCATGTTCGCGCCGGGCAACAAATCCGAACCGTTTTTCCTGACTGATTTCCCAGTGGCCTCGGAGCGTATTAACAGCCTGATGCAGCCTTTGCTGGATGCATTGTGTGAACAGGAGATCCTGCGTCGCAAATTGTTCCAGATAGAATTCCTGACGACACAGACCGGTGAAGCCCTGGTCAGCCTGATCTACCACAAGAAGCTGGATGAACAATGGCTGGAGGCCGTCCGCCCCCTGCGCGAACAGTTCAATATCCATATCATTGGCCGCGCCCGTAAACAGAAGCTGGTGCTGGATCAGGACTTCGTCACTGAAACCCTGACTGTCAATGACAAACAATGGCGCTATCAGCAGGTGGAAAACAGCTTCACCCAGCCGAATGCCGGTATTAACGAAAAAATGCTGGGATGGGCGGCCAATATTGCGAAGGATAGCACTGGCGACCTGCTGGAACTGTATTGCGGCAACGCCAATTTCACCTGTGTTCTGTCCGAACAGTTCCGCCGTGTTCTGGCAACTGAAATTTCCAAATCTTCAGTGAAATCTGCACACCACAACTTTGCCCTGAATGGCGTGGATAATGCTGACATCGTACGGATGTCCAGTGAAGAATTCACCCAGGCAATGAACAAGGAACGCCCCTTCCGACGCCTTCAGAACATCGACCTGGACAGCTACGACTTCTCCACTGTACTGGTCGACCCGCCCCGTGCCGGCCTGGACAAGGGGACCGAAGCCCTGGTGCAGCGATTCGAGCGCATTATTTATATTTCCTGTAACCCTGAAACCCTGCAGGCCAACCTGGACACCCTGAGCCAGACTCACCGGATTGAACGTTTTGCCCTGTTTGACCAGTTCCCCTATACCCATCATGCGGAGTGTGGCGTTTATCTGGTACGTAAATAAAGCCCACTGATAACGTAAACCGATGAAACCATCCCCTTCAGGCACAGTCTGATTCTATAATCAGGATTCTGTTGCCAGGGGGTGGCCAATGAAAACACGATTATCGCTCTCATTTTTCGTATTCCTGTCATGTCTGCTGGCAACGGGCTGCAGCTCATTCGCCCGTCAAACCGAATCCGACCCGGCACTCTCCGGCGACACCGTCGATATCGTACTGATTGCCAATGACCAGGGGGAAAGCCAGGTATTCAAGCTCCTTTTACCTGAACTGGCCCGTCGAAACCTGAGCACACAGGTACTGACCATGGGGCAGGCGGATACCGTTTTCACCACTCAGAAGGAGGTTGTCCGACTCAACACGCTCGGCTCTTTGTCGGAAAATGCGGCCAACGACAGAACACAACGACTCGATAAGGAAACCCTCGAACGTATCGCCACACAATTGCGTCCGGCCATCGTCGTTACCGGCATGTCCCATGCCATACAGGCACAGCTTGCCAACCGTTTCAAAACCGCTGGCGCCACCACGATGGCGTTTTATGATAACTTCGACCTGGTCAGCCAGGCGCAATTTGCTGTCCCCTGGCTGGAGACAACCAGCGGAGTGGATGAACTGCTTCTTCCCGGCCACTACCAGGCTGTGGATGCAGGCAAGCTCCCCGCTTTCGCCAACAGCCAAATATCGATCAGCGGTAATCCTGCCCTGGAACAATGGGACATCGTTTTTCTGGTCGCAAATCCAGTGCAGGAGAAACAGCGCCTTGCCCTGGATCCCAAGCGCCCGGTGATTCTCTTTACCGGTGGCTATGGCGACGAGTATGAACACTGGTTGCAGCTTTTTCTTCAGGCCATGGCTGAACGCCCCGACCTTCAGGTTCTGATCGCCCCGCATCCCAAAACCGATGGCCAGCTTGAACGAAGCAGCGTAGCAGCCTTGAAGCTGACCAACGTCAGCGTCAGGGATGGCGCCCTTTCCACCGCACAGCTGGCAACAGCGGCAGATCTGGTTGTCACCCATAAGTCCACCACCGGCTTTCAGGCTGCCTGGCAGGGATTACCGGTTCTCTTTGTCGCAGCGGATGACTACACCAATATTCTGATAGATGCAGGACTCGCCAGCCGCGCTTCCAGCTGGCAGCAGATTCTCAATAATGTCCACCGCACTATTGATCAGCCCAGACACCGAGAAACCGTGTCATTCCAAACGCTGGGAGTGCCGGAGCAATCCCTGCAACGGATTGCCGATCACCTGCAAACCACCCGATACCAGGTCGTCGGAGCCGGCTCCCCCATCCTTGAACAGTTACAGGTTGAAAATAATTAACTTCCGCCAGTGACCGGATGTAGCTCACCTTCTGCTGCTGGTCTGATTCTCCCGGCCGGCAGCGGCACACTGGTCTATGTTTATCCCCAAAAAACGTATTGCTATCTCTATCCGTTATTTTGGGAGAAACATCGCCATGCAACAGATATCAGAAATACTGGTACCCATTATTCGTGCCGAAGCCGTCTGTGATCCACGCCAGCTGAGTCTGTCGCTGCAACTGGCCAAAACCTGCAACGCCCACCTGACCTTCATGGTGTTTGAAGAAAACATCCCCCAGCTGGTGGGGCCTATCCCTTTTGATACCAGCCTGTTGAAAAAAAGCCGGGCACAGGAATGCCAGGTCGTTCTGGACGCCTGCCTGGAGCAGGCGGAGCAGGAAGGCCTGACCGCTACCGCTGACCTGGTTTGGGGGAACCCCATAGACTGCCTCATCCGTGAAATACAACACCGCAAGGTCGACTTGGTCGTAAAATCCGCGGAATACCACCACTTTCTCGGACAACGTCGTTTATCTGGCAACGATCTCAATGTTCTGCGTCTTTCCGTCGCCCCGGTACTCCTACTGGCAGAGGAGCAACCGGATCATCCGGTGACTCTCAAAACCCTGCTGGTTGCCGTGGATACCGACCCCGATAACGAGCTACTTAACATCCGCCTGCTGGAACTGGGCAGGCAACTGGCCGAACTCCAGCAGGCCCAGCTCCATGCCGTGCACACCTGGCGCCTGATCGGTGAAGACTACATGACACGCGCCCGGCACCATGCCCCACCGAATTTGCATACTCAACTGGAAAATGTCCTGAAAGAGGATCATATGAAGCGGTTCCAGCACCTGTTATCCGCTGCGGGCTTGAAGCATGGCGAAAACGTGACCGCCCACCTGATCCGGGGGCGGGCATCGGAAGAAATCTGCCGGCTGGATGAAGAGCTGGGCGTTGATTTAATGATCATGGGCACGCATGCCCGTCGCGGTCTGGAAAAATTCATGATCGGCAATACGGCTGAAAATGTTGCAACCAGTGTCAAAAGTTCACTGTTAATTGCCAGGCCCGATCACTGACCCCTAAAAAGTCGCCACAGGCTCAGGATTCAGGCTTTACGCGCCCTAACCGCTTCAAGTAGGCTAACTCCATGGAAGCAGTAAATACCATAAACGCCTCGCAGTCCCTGACAGGGCAAGGATCACGAGCCAAGATGGCGGGTAACGGAAAAAGGACATGGCCGATCGCGCTTTTTGTAGTCACGGTACTGCTGGGCATGGTTGCAGGTATCCTTCTTCATGCCTGTGACCGCCTGGTGTCAGACCGTGCAACCGGTTATCTCTACAGTGATATCCATCGATTGCCTGTTAACGAGGTCGGTGTCGTACTCGGCACCAGCCGCTATACCCGTGACGGCCTTCCCAATGGCCATTATCTCCGTCGCCTTGAGGCGGTCAGCGAACTGCTGAAAGCCGGAAAAATCCACTACATCCTCGTCAGCGGAGACAATGCGACCCGCTACTATGATGAACCCACCCGGATGCGGGCAGACCTGATCACCATGGGCGTACCGGCTGACCGTATCTACCGGGACTATGCGGGTTTCAGAACACTGGACTCCATCGTACGCGCTAACAAGGTCTTTGGACTCGGTTCATTCACTGTTATTTCCCAGTCATACCAGAATGAACGGGCGATCTTCATCGCCCGGGAACAGGACATTAACGCCATTGCCTACAACGCCCATGGAAAATTCCCGGATTCAGACTATAGCAATCGGATCAGGGAAACCCTGGCTCGCCTGCTGGCCGTTCTGGAGGCCCGGCTGTTTAAAACCGAACCACGCTTCCTGGGGGAGCCAATCATTATCGGAGAAACGCCACCAACCTAGGCGATAACGGTTAAAAGCCAGACGGCTTCTTTATGCCCATCATCTGCACGTCATTATCTTCGGCTATACACCCAACCATCCTTGCGCTATATCAACATCCGTTACCGCATTACCTGATAGCCTTTGGGGTTTTTTCCCCATTTCCATTAACAAAGGCCCGACGGCTGCCCTGCAGCACGACAGGCCATAGAAGAGACAGGTTGGCGTTACTATGGAGGTCATCAAGACCGACGTTGCCATTGTTGGCGCAGGCGGCGCCGGACTGCGCTCCGCCATTGCCGTGGCCGAGAGCAACCCGGCACTCACGATCGCCCTTATCTCCAAGGTGTACCCCATGCGCAGCCATACGGTTGCGGCGGAAGGTGGATCCGCCGGTGTCGTACAGGCCCATGACTCCCTGGAACATCATTTCAACGATACCGTTTCCGGCGGCGACTGGTTGTGCGACCAGGATGTGGTCGACTACTTTGTGGCCAATGCCACGGACGAGATGGTCCGTCTGGAACACTGGGGCTGCCCTTGGTCCCGTAAAGACGACGGCTCCGTGAATGTACGCCGTTTCGGCGGAATGAAAATCGAGCGTACCTGGTTTGCCGCGGACAAGACCGGCTTCCACATGCTCCACACACTGTTCCAGACATCCACAAAATATCCTTCCATCGAACGATTTGATGAATATTTCGCCACGGATCTGATCGTTGAGGACGGTCGCTGCCAGGGGTTGGTTGCGATCGAAGTCAAAACCGGTGAGCCCAAGCTGTTCCTGGCCAAGTCGGTCATTCTGGCAACAGGCGGTGCCGGACGCGTATTCCGCTTCAATACCAACGGCGCGATTGTCACCGGTGACGGCATGGCCATGGCTTACCGGGCAGGTGTGCCGCTGCGTGACATGGAATTCGTCCAGTACCATCCCACCGGCCTGCCCGGTTCCGGCATCTTGATGACCGAAGGTTGTCGTGGTGAAGGCGGGATTCTGCTGAACAAGGACGGCTACCGCTACCTGCAGGATTATGGCCTCGGACCGGAAACGCCGATTGGTGAACCCCAGAACAAGACCATGGAGCTGGGCCCCCGAGACAAGCTGAGCCAGGCCTTCTGGCATGAACAGCGCAAGGGTCGTACCATCGAGACCCCGCTGGGCGATGCCGTTCACCTGGATCTTCGACACCTGGGCGAAAAGAAACTCAGGGAACGTCTGCCGCTGATCTGCTCACTGGCCAAAAACTACCTGGGCGTGGATGCTGTACATGAACCGGTTCCGGTGCGCCCTGCCGTTCACTACACCATGGGCGGTATCCGCACGGATATGACGGCCTGTGCTTTGCCCGGTCTTTTTGCAGTCGGAGAATGCTCCAGCGTGGGCATGCATGGTGCCAACCGACTGGGTTCCAACTCGCTGGCAGAGTTGGTGGTCTTCGGGAAAGTTGCCGGTGAAAGAGCGGCTGACTTTGCCTCCCAGGCCGATTCCAGCCCTGAAAATACCCTTCAGGATCAGGGGCGACACCATATTGAAGCCATCGACAGCCTGCGTAATGCCAAGGGCACAGAGAAAGTCTCCCATATTCGCCACGAGATGGTGAAAACCATGGAAGACTGCTTTGGCATCTACCGGCTGGGTGACGAGATGCAGCAGGGCGTCGACACCATTGCCGCACTGCGGGAGCGTTTCAACCATATCACAATGGAAGACCAAAGCCGTGTATTTAACACCGAGCTGCTGATGGCGCTTGAACTGAAATCGTCTCTGGAAATTGCCCACACGATTGCACTCTCGGCCCTGCTGCGTAAAGAATCCCGTGGCGCGCACCAGCGTCTGGACGGTTTTGAAAAACGGGATGACCAGAACTTCCTGAAGCACACACTGGCCACCAGCACGGGCGATGGCGCACCACACATCGACTACGAAAACGTCAACATTACCCGATTCCAGCCGGAAGAACGCCTCTACGGCGCCGCCGCCGAGCAGCCCCGTGCGGAGAAGACCCCATGACCGGACAAACCATTACCCTTGAGGTACTCCGATACAATCCGGAAACCGATAACGAACCCAGCTTCGGCACTTTTGAGATTCCCTACCGGGATGACTGGTCACTGCTCGACGCACTGGGCCACATCAAGGATGAGCTGGACGCCACGCTGGCCTATCGCTGGTCCTGCCGGATGGCAGTGTGCGGCAGCTGCGGCATGGTGATCAACGGCACACCGAAACTGGGTTGTGAAACCTTCCTGCGGGATTACTACCCGGGCACCGTTCGGGTAGAGCCGCTGGCGAATTTCCCGATTGAGCGGGATCTCATCGTCGATGCAGCCGACTTCATAGAGAAACTGGAAGCCGTCAAACCCTACATCATTAACGCGGCACAAAAGCCGGTGTCTGAAGGGACTTATAAACAGACGCCTGCGGAGCTGACCCGTTACAAGCAGTTTTCCATGTGCATCAACTGCATGCTGTGCTATTCCGCCTGTCCGCAGTTTGGTCTGAACCCGCTGTTTACGGGCCCGGCCGTCATAGCACTGGGTCATCGCTATAACCTGGACAGCCGGGATGATGGCCAGACCATGCGTACGGACGTCCTGCAGGACAAGAACGGCGTCTGGAGCTGTACGTTTGTCGGCGTCTGCTCCGAGGTCTGCCCGAAATCCGTCGACCCGGCCGGCGCCATCCAGCAGGAAAAAGCGATGGGCGCCCAGGACTGGGCCCTGTCATTCCTGATGCCTCGCAAGGGAGCCAAGTCATGAGCCGACGTCCCTACAAGCCTGTCATGTCCAAAACCTGGTACCTGAAGCAGCCCAGTTACCGGAATTACATGATCCGTGAAATGAGCAGCGTCTTTATCGGGCTGTGGACACTGAACCTGCTGATCGGGCTGGGCAAATTGATCCAGGGCCCCGCGACCTGGTCGCAATGGCTGGCACTGCAGGCCCATCCGCTGATGATCCTGTTCAGTGCTGTCACGCTGGCACTGGCACTCTATCATTCGCTGACCTGGTTCCGTGCAGTACCACAGGTGATGCGGATTCAGATCGGCACATCCTTTGTGCCCGCCAAACTGATTACCAACGCCCACATCGGCGCCATGGTCGGATTCTCCGCCATCGTGCTACTTGCAACACTCTGGGGGGTATGAGATGAACGGTAAACGGCATTTTGAACCCCTGTTCTGGAGCCTGTTTGGCGCCGGCGGCATCGTGACTGCCATGGCCACACCGGTATTGGTGCTGATCGTCGGGCTCTGTGTACCACTGGGGATTATTCCCGCCGATGCGCTGTCCTATGACCGGATGATGGCCTTTGCCGGTTCCTGGTTCGGGCGACTGGCGCTGGCCGGCGTGATTATCTTGAGCCTGTGGCACTGTGTGCACCGCATCTACCACAGCCTGCATGACTTTGGTTTTCATCCCGGCTTTGCCATGAAAACCCTGTTCTATGGCAGCGCACTGGTATTTTCGATCGCGACGGTCACCATGGTTCTGCTGGTTTAACCCACAAACCGGTGATTGTCTTCTGCCGCTGATCGGGCCGGTCATTCCAGACCGGCCTTTTTCCTGTGATTTCGTCGTGGCGAGTGTTATCTGGCCTGATTGGCTGTGATAAGATTCGATCCTTTTTTCACGCAATCTCGTACTACTCGTAAAGGGAGCAGGCATTCGTATGATTACCGCTTACCGCCTTCTGGATAACAAGCTGAAGATTGATCACCTGACCCTGCAGGATGAACTGCCCGGTGATACAGTCTGGCTGGACCTGGTAGAACCTACCGATCCGGAGCGGGAGTGGCTGCATACGTATTGTGTGGAAGAAGTGCCGGACCGGGAAGACCTGAACGAGATCGAGGCCTCCTCCCGCTTCTACCAGGACAAGGACGGCACCCATATTCACAGTTTCTTTCCCCACCGTTCCGGTAAGGAGCTGCGAACCATCAGTGTGTCATTCAACCTGCGTCCCCATATGCTAATCACCTTGCGTGATGAGGATGTGGGCCTGTTTCGTCTCGTCCGGAATTACTTCAAGCGCAACCAGGTCGAGATTGATTCGCCCATGGTGGTGCTGAACGCCCTGTTCACCGCCAAGGTCGACTACCTCGCCGACCTGCTGGAGGAAGTCTACGAGACCCTCGAAGAAACCGGCCACATGGCTCTGAGCGAAGGTACCAACGATGAACAGCGGGATGACATTCTGAAAAATATCACCCTGCAGGAAGACATCAACGGAAAAATCCGTCTGAGCCTGCTCGACAGCCAGCGCTCACTGCGTTATCTCGTGCGGAACCGCCGGATTCGTCTGTCGGATATTCATCAGCAGGAAATCATGGATATGCTGCGCGACATTGATTCCCTGTTGCCCCATACCGCCTTTCTGTTCGACAAGATCAACTTCCTGCTGGATGCGGTGATGGGTTTCATCAACCTGGAGCAGAACAAGATCATCAAGATCTTCTCGGTCGCCGCCACCATCTTCATGCCACCGACACTGATTGCCAGCAGTTATGGTATGAACTTCGAGCTGATGCCGGAGTTGCACTGGACGTACGGTTACCCGGTGGCCATCGGCATCATGATTGCCAGCGGGCTGAGCACCTACCTGTTCTTTAAACGGAAAGGCTGGCTCTAAGCAATATTACAGACAATAAAAAAGAACCCGGTATAATCCGGGTTCTTTTTTACCTCAGTGCTGACGTCGGGTTTGTCGAATCCGCAAACCTATCACAATAATGGTCAGCAGCAGTGGTACTACAAAAATATTGATCAATTTCAGGCGCGTGCCCAAGTTTTCAATATCCTGATTCAGCTGATGCTGCACATCCCGAAGTTCCTTACGGATCTTCAGTTTTTCCTGCTGGAAGCGCGCCAGTTCCTTTTGTTGGGCATCACTCAGGATCAATGCCTCTTGCCCCTGCTTGCCCGCTTGCAACGCCAACAGCTTGTTTTCCGTTTCCTGCAACTGTTGTGTCAGCGCTTCTTCCTTGTTCATGAAGCTGGCCTGGGCTTCACGCTCCAGCATATCGACCCGGGTGAATGGCCGTGAATACTGCCCACGACTACGAATACTGATCAGGTCGGCATTACCGATGAGGTTGTCCACCATGTTCACCACCATGTCGCCGTTGTTGGCAAACGGTGTGGCCATCTGCTGGCCAAAAAAGTTGTTCACCTGAACCCAGAGGCGGTTGGACAGTACATCGGTATCCGCCACCACGATCAGGTTGACCGGTTTCTGAGAGGCCATGATCTGAGGTTTTTCTTCGATGGCATCAACCGACTCACCCTCAACAACCTCTTCTTCCTCTTCCTCGGAAACCGTGGCCTCGACAGGCAACGGTTGATCTTCAACGATTGATTCTGACATCACATCCAGCGGCGCGTTCTCTTCATCCAGCGTCTCAGCTTTCGGCTGGGGGCGCCCATCAGGGAAAGCGGTTTTGACCTCCCCGGTGATCCTGGCTGCCAGCACATAGTGCTCACCGGCAGGCTGGTAATCCTTATAGAGCACCTTGGGGTCGTAAAGCATGGCCAACTGTTCGGAAGCCAACAACGCAGAGTTGATGCCGGACTGAATCAGGGGCTCCATCGTAACCGGTGCGTTGTCCTTCAGCTTGAGCGCACCGGCACTGGCGAAATTGACACTTTTGAGATTCGCCGTCACCACGTCATCAGGGGCAAAGCTATCCTCACCAAGACCCAGAATACCCAGATGACGCACCGGATGACCCGACCGTCCGCCAACGGCCAGGGCATGATCCTCATCTGCCACAAACCGCTCCGGCACCATTTCAACCCCCCAGGCATCCAGCAAGGTTTCAAGATAGGCTGAACGCGGGGCACTCCCCCCCCCCATCATGCCGCCGCCCTGGGCAGACTCTTCTGCATAGGGATCCAGGAATACTAGGGCATGACCACCCTTAAGGACATACTGATCAATGGCATACAGCGTATCGTCAGACACTTCATCCGGCAGGATCAGTACCAGTAACCCGACATCGTCAGGAATGGTTTTTACCGTATTCCCCAGATACTGGACGTCATATAACTGCTCCAGTTGGGTAATACTCATCCATGATTGTCCGGGACGTTGGGACATATAATCGTAACCACCGTTAACCGGAACACCACTAATCACCGCCACTTTGGGACGGATTTTCTGGCCAACCGAGTAAATCAGGTTACTGATGTCATATTCCAGGAATCGCTCCTTGTCAGGATGGAAAAAGCCAATAATTTCCTGACGACCTTTATCCGTCGTCGGAGTGTCTGTTTGCGTTTCCGCCACAGCAACATTTTCCCCCTTCTCCGCGCCACCGCTCAAAGCAACCAGTCCAAAGTAAACCTCTTTGTTGCCCATGGAGAGCGGAACAGCCTGAAGCCCATACCCGGCAGCCTCATCTTCCTGTTCAGAGAAGGGTTCAGGATCAATCACTTCCCGTGTGACCTTGCCGCCGGATGCCTGGACGTATTCGCGTAAAAGCTCCTCGACCCGGTTGGCATAGTTGCGTAACTGGGGAACACCTTCCGTCGCCTTGCGGGAATAAAACAGTTTCAGGGTCACCGGTTCCTGCAGGTCTTGCATCAGGTTCCTCGTCCCTTGGGAGAGGGTATAGAGATGGTCTTCCGTCAGGTCGACCCGGGCGCCGCGGAACGCCATCTGGATCACAACCGTCGCCAGCAGCACCAGAACAGCCAGCGCCACGAGCCCTGTCTTTGAAAACAGTTTGTTCGTCATCGCCTGCTCCTCAGTCTGCCTTTTTCATATCAATGACAATGGCTGTGGCCAGAAGCCATGCCGCCATCATGATCAGGAAATACATCACATCCCGCAGATCCAGCACCCCTTTGCTGATCGATTC
Source organism: Kistimonas scapharcae (assembly GCF_039540975.1). NCBI lineage: Bacteria > Pseudomonadati > Pseudomonadota > Gammaproteobacteria > Oceanospirillales > Endozoicomonadaceae > Kistimonas > Kistimonas scapharcae. The sequence continues at coordinate 18,413 of NZ_BAABFL010000131.1, read as the reverse complement.
AAAGTGCGTCAGAAAACTGAGTGCACCGATGGCATCAACAACCGGCGCCGGTGCCCAGGACTGGAAGGCATCCAGCACAATCGGATAGCCCGCAACAACCAGCAGGAAGCAGACAACCACACTGAGAATAAAGCCAATGACCTGGTTACTGGTCGATGCCGACATGCATGAGCCGACAGCGATAAAGCCACCCGCCATCAACCAGCTGCCCAGGTAACTCGCAAGAATAACGCCATTATCCGGACTACCGAGGTAATTGACCGTCAACCACATGGGGAAAGTCAGCAACAGCGCCAGGCCGGTAAACACCCAGGCCGCCAGGAACTTGCCCAACACCGCCTGCCCCAGACTGACGGGCAGGGTCAGCAGCAGCTCCAGCGTGCCGGTCTTACGTTCCTCCGCCCATAACCGCATGCTAACGGCCGGTATCAGAAAGAGGTACAACCAGGGGTGGAACATGAAAAACGGCATCAAATCAGCCTGACGACGTTCGAAAAAATTCCCCAGATAAAAGGTGAATACACCGGTCATCATCAGGAAAATCACGATATAGACATACGCGAGAGGCGTGGCGAAATAGCTGCTCAGTTCGCGCCGGAAAATCACATTAACGCTGTGCATCAGGCCACCTCCCTCTGCAGCTCACCACGGGTCAGCATCCGGAACACATCGTCCAGGCGACCACGCTCGACATACAGCTCTTCCACTGACCACCCTTTTTCCTGCAACAACTGATTCACAGCAGGGAACAGGTCAGCGTTGGCCTCCGGCAGCAGGGTATAACGCGCGCCCTGATCAATCCCCACTTCAACACCGGCCACTCCGGGCAGCTGACCAAGACAGCTCTTCGCTTCGTCCTGCACCACGTCCGGCAGGATCATAGTGACAGCACGGTGATAACGGGAACGACGCTCCAACTCATCCGGTGAGGCATCCGCCAGTACACGCCCACCGGCTATTACAATGGCGCGGGTACACACAGCGGTGACTTCTTCCAGAATATGGGTGGAAATAATGACAATCTTTTCTTTTGACAGGCTGCGAATGAGTTCCCGTACCTGATGTTTCTGGTTTGGATCCAGCCCATCCGTCGGCTCATCAAGGATCAGTACAGCCGGGTCATGCAAAATGGCCTGGGCAATACCGACCCGTCGGCGGAACCCTTTGGAAAGCGTATCAATGGATTGATGCATTACCGATTCCAGCGCAAGCTGCTCTACCACGTGCTGGATGCGGACGGTTTTATCATCCCCTTTCAAGCCACGGATATCCGCAATGAAATCCAGGAAACGGGCCGGGGTCATTTCACCGTAAGCGGGCGCGCCTTCCGGCAGGTAACCCAGCATTCGCTTGGCACCAACCGGATCCCGAAGCACATCGTGCCCACAGACACTCACGGCGCCGGAGGTGGGTTTGATAAACCCGCTGATCATCTTCATGGTGGTGGATTTTCCGGCCCCGTTGGGGCCCAGGAAGCCGAGCACTTCGCCCGGCCCGACAGAAAAGGTAATTCCGTCGACGGCCGTGAACCGGCCAAAGGTCTTTTTGAGGTTGTCGATTGTTATCATCGCTGCCTGATCCAGTCTCCACAGGTTCAACACAGTTCTGGTTCGCCCTGACGGCTCCCGGCAACATCTGGTGCGCCCGAGAGGTATACGCCAGCACCCTGGCCTGTTGGATATCCCGTTAACCACGCACCGCGCCATAACACCGCGGGCACACATTCAAAGCGAACGAAGCATAGACAACTTTTTGGTCAAAAAGTTCCCGAATCCATGATATTTTTGGCAGAAAAACACCACAGACAAAACAGGGATTTAGCCGTCAGGCAATCCGGGTTTGTCAGGCCGTTGCAACCCGACAATAATTAACCTCAGACGATCTGTAATATCCCCGTCCCAAGCCGTACCGGAACCTGTAGCCCTTCATCAGGCTCTGCCCGATCCGGAAACCCGGGTTAACCACCAAGAGAGTCCTGCTATTGGACGGATTAAGGTATTATTGAAGAGAAACAGCTCAGGGAAAACGATCTTAATGTCAACCGCAGTGAACAAGCTAAAAGTCGCCGCCAACCAGCTCTCTGCCCGCCAGACACCGGCAGAACTGGGTTTCAAGGACACCGACGAGCTGGAACCTTTTGTCGGCACGCTGGGCCAAGAGCGGGCTGTCGGCGCCATCCAGTTCGGCGTCGCCATGCAGCGTTCCGGCTATAACATCTATGTCATGGGGGAATCAGGCACCGGTCGGACCTCCTATGTACGGCACTATCTGAAAAGTGAAGCCAAGCGGATGGAAGAGCCCTCGGACTGGGCCTATGTCAACAATTTTGATAATTCCCGCGCCCCCTCGGTGCTGCAATTGCCAGCAGGCACCGGCCAGGTGCTTCAGGCGGATTTCGATACCCTGATTGACGGCCTGCTGGACACCTTCCCGGCCGCCTTCGAACACCCGACCTACCAGCAACGCAAAAGCATTATTGAGCGCAACTTTAACAAGAGTTACGACCTGGCCATTGATCGGGTGGAACAGGAAGCGTTGCGCCGAAACATCGCCCTGTTCCGGGAAGCCGGTTCCCTGACCTTCGCCCCCATGAACGAAGGCAAGGCGATGGATGAAACCGAGTTCGCCAGACTGCCCGATGAGGAACGGGAACGTTTCAACAACGACATCACTGAACTCGAAACCCTGCTCAACGACGGGCTGGCCGAACTGCCCCAGTGGAAACGGGAATCCAGTGAGGAGCTGCGCAAACTCAACCACAGTACCATCGACAAGGCACTGGAGCCGCTGATCAAGCCGCTCAAGAAAAAGTACAGCAAACACAAGGATGTCCTGAACTACCTGGCCGCCATGAAGCAGGACCTGCACAAGGTTGTGGTCGAAATCCTGGCAGAAGAACGGGCCATCGAATCCCGTGATGACGGCAGCAAACGTGCCCAACTGGAAGAACAGTATTCTCCCAATATCGTCGTTGGACACAAAAAGAAATCACCGGCGCCGGTGGTGTTTGAGTCCCACCCCAACTACAAGAACCTCTTTGGCCGGGTGGAATATGCCGCCGAAATGGGCGCCCTGATCACCAGCTACCGGCAGATTTGCCCCGGCAGCCTGCACAAAGCCAATGGCGGTTACCTGGTGATTGAAGCCGCCAAACTGCTGGATGAGCCGTTTGTCTGGGAAGCCCTGAAACGGGCACTGAAAGAAGAACAACTGAAAATCGAATCACCGGCCGCCGAACTTGGTCTGGTGAACACCATTACCCTGACCCCGGATGATATCCCCCTGAACGTCAAGGTCATCCTGATTGGTTCTCGTCAGATCTATTACCTCCTGCAGGAACTGGATCCGGATTTCCACGAAATGTTCCGGGTTCTGGTGGATTTCGATGGTTATCTGGAACGCAGCCCGGATACCATCCACGCCTTTGCCCGCCTGCTGAAAACCCGGGCGGATGACGAAGGCTATCCGGCACTGACTTCCCAGGCCGTTGCCCGCATGGTGGAACACAGTTCACGCCTCGCCGAACACCGTGGCCACCTGTCAGCCCATATCGGTAACCTGTTCGACCTCTTGGCAGAAGCCGATTTCATCCGCCGTATGGCCAAAGGGCGGAAGATCACTCATCACCACATCAACAAGGCGCTGGAAGCCAAGGCGGAACGCACCAGCCGGGTCAGCAAGGAAATCCAGAAGGAGATGCTGGAAGGCAGCATCCTGATCGACACCGAGGGTACGGCCATCGGCAAGATCAATGGACTGACCGTCCTCGCTGTCGGCGATACCAGTTTTGGTTCACCGGCCCGTATCACTGCAGCGGTGTACCCGGGTTCCCAGGGTATTGTCGATATTGAGCGGGAGGTTCAGCTGGGTCAGGCCATTCACTCCAAGGGGGTCATGATCCTGACCGGTTACCTGGGCGCCCGCTATGCCCAGCATTTCCCACTGGCCATCTCTGCCAGCCTGGCCATGGAGCAATCCTATGGGTATATCGATGGCGACAGTGCATCACTGGCCGAACTCTGCTGCCTGATTTCTGCCCTGACCGAAATCCCGATCAATCAGGGGCTGGCCATTACCGGCTCCATCAACCAGCATGGCCAAGTACAGGCCATCGGTGGTGTGAACGAGAAAATTGAAGGGTTCTTTGATCTCTGCAAAGCCCGGGGGCTGAGTGAATCCCAAGGTGTCATTATTCCCGCATCCAACGTCCGCAACCTGATGCTCAAACCCGAGATTCAGGATGCCGTCCGTGCCAAGCAGTTTACGGTTTATGCGGTATCAGAGGTAGAGGAAGCCCTGGAGATCCTCTGCAGCATGAAACCCGGCAAGCTCAACAGTCGTGGCAAATACCCGAAAGGCACTATCAACTACCGGGTACTGGAACGGCTTAAGGAAATTGCTGAACTCGCGAAGGATACCCACTGAAAGTGAGCCATTGACACGACTTAGCTTGTCATCCTGACCGGAATACGCCGGCGACCCCAGTCGCCGGCATTCGGTTCAAAAACGCCCGGCAACTCAGCGTCGCAATGGTTGCAACAACCCCTATCATTCAATTGCCAATCGCCCAGCTGATACCAGTCCCGTTCAATCAACCGCTCTCCGCAAGCATGGCAATAGGTGCTACTGCCGACGGGATCATGCACATTACCGGTGTAGCAGTAGCGAATGCCATTTTGCATCGCTATCTTTCGTGCTCGAGTCAGGGTTGCTGCTGGGGTGTTGGGCTTGTCCGTCATTTTCCAGTCTGGGTGGAATGCTGAAAAATGTAATGGCACATCAGACCCAAGATGTTCAACGATCCAGCCCGTCATGGCGTCCAGTTCCGCATCGGAGTCATTTTCATCCGGAATCAGCAACGTTGTGATCTCGAACCAGACAGAGGTTTCCTGGCGGAGGTAAATCAGTGTATCCAATACTGGCGCCAGTTCCCCTCCACAGATTTTCTTGTAAAAACGCTCCGTAAACGCCTTAAGGTCAATATTGGCAGCGTCCATGTGACGGAAGAAATCGACCCTCGGCTCATCACAGATATAACCTGCCGTGACCGCTACTGAACGGACGCCGACCTCGTGTCCAGCCTGGGCCACATCGTTCGCATACTCAAGGAAAATAATGGGGTCATTGTAAGTGAATGCCATACTTCGGCATTTCAATTGAACGGCTGCGGCGGCAAGTCGTTCCGGCATGGCACTGTCTGCCAGCGAATCCACCTGCCGGGATTTACTGATATCCCAATTCTGACAGAACTTGCAGGCCAGGTTGCAGCCTGCCGTACCAAAGGACAACACCGGCGTCCCGGGCAAAAAGTGATTAAGGGGTTTCTTCTCGATGGGATCAATACAGAAGCCACTGGAACGGCCATAACTGGTCAGTACAATCGCGTCATCCCGACGCTCCCGCACAAAACAGAGCCCCTGCTGCCCCTCCCGCAGCTTGCACGCCCGGGGACAAAGGTCACACTGTATTCGCCCGTCTTCCAGCCCATGCCAGTAACGGGTCGGAAATGCCGATGGCGGTACGATGGATGCCTGAACCATGGCCATTCCCTCCTTAGAGTTTCCTGCCACTAAGCATTAGGCAAAATGCCCGGAGATGCAAAAACCAAATGCCGTTAGTCCGCCCTGGCATGATCAGTAAATAATCTGATGCGTTCACCCAGTGACGGTTATACTTAACCATGCTCGACAGACCGGGGGCCTGCTATGAGAACACGACAACCTGCCGTGGCGGGAAGCTTCTATCCTGCCAACACCGAAAAGCTGGATGCTGCGATTGCCACCTTCCTTGCCAATGCGCCGAAACGGGATCTGTCGCCCAAGATCTTGGTGGTGCCCCATGCCGGCTACATCTATTCGGGGCAAACAGCCGCGTCAGCCTATCGCCTGCTACAGGAACAGGCGGATACGATTCGTCGGGTCATTCTTCTAGGCCCCAGCCACCGTGTTCCCTTCCGGGGGCTGGCGCTGCCGGACTGCGAAACATTTGCCACACCGTTGGGTGACGTCCCGCTGGACACCCAGGCCATGCAGGCTCTGCTGAGTCTCGGGCAGGTACAGGTTCTGGATGCCGCCCATACCATGGAGCACTCACTGGAGGTTCAGGTTCCCTTTCTGCAGCGAAGCCTGAAAGATTTCCACCTGGTGCCACTGGTCGTAGGTGACGCATCCACCATAGCGGTGGCGGAAGTACTGGAAGCCATCTGGGGCGGCGATGAAACCCTGATTGTGATCAGTACTGATCTCAGCCATTACCATACATACGACGAAGCCTGCGCCCGGGATGCCGCCACGGTCAAAGCGATTGAACAACTGACCCCCAACCTGACCGGCGGCCAGGCCTGTGGCTGCCGACCACTGAATGGCCTGCTGGAAGTTGCCCGACAGCGGGGCATGCAGGTATCTACCCTGGAAGTCTGTAATTCCGGTGATACCGCTGGTGATAAAAACCGGGTCGTAGGTTACGCCGCATTTGCCCTGCAATAACGGATAGAACAGGATAACGCCGGCCTGAAAGGAAAACACGATGTGGACAGAAGAAGACCAGGCGCAATTACTGGCCGTTGCAAGAAAGAGTATCGAGAACGGCCTTCAGTCAGGTAAGCCACTGGTACCGGAAACTGAAACAACGTCCAATCCGTTACAGGCTATCAGGGCCAGCTTTGTCACACTGACCCTTAATCAAAATCTCCGCGGCTGCATTGGCTCTCTGGAAGCCTATCGTCCTCTGATCAATGATGTCGCCGCCAATGCGTTTTCCAGTGCTTTCAAAGACCCACGCTTTCCCCCGGTCTCAGTAGAAGAACTGGAAAAGATTGCAGTAGAAATTTCAATCTTGTCGCCCATGGAACCGATGCAGGTCAACGATGAACAGGATTTGCTCGAACAATTGCAGCCCGGCATTGACGGTCTGTTAATTGATGACGGCTGTCACCGTGCAACCTTCCTTCCGCAGGTCTGGTCACAATTACCTGAACCCTCACTGTTTCTTAACCATCTGAAACGTAAAGCCGGCATGCCACTGGAAAGCTGGCCTGACACCATGAAGTGCTATCGCTATCACTGCGACAAGTTTCGGGAATCAGCCAGGTAATCTATCTAACCGGCCAGTTTCTGTTCCTGAATTCGTATCATCAGCGTTATCTCAAGCGAAAATGTGCTTGTTAACGGGCATGCATTCCCCCTGGCTGGCTCAAGTCATCGCCCATCAGATAACGACAAAAGGCTGAATTCGCCGTACATCCACGGTTAATTGTGATAATACCGGGTTGGATTATGAAAAAAGCATCTATGAATGTTTCAACCACATTGGCGGTATTCTAAGGCAGACGATCATACCATGATCGTTTGGCAGGCAGGATGCGTCAGAGATTCCGTATTTCCTCACTGACATTCCGGTAGGTTTCAGCCAACGCCGCGTAAAGTTCGTCGAAACAGTGGTCATCATGGGTTCTGGCATCGGCTTCCAGTTCACCCACCGCCCGAACCAGATCTGCCGCGCCAATCACCTGGCTGGCACCCTTGATCCTGTGTGCCAGTTCCGCGACCTGACCGATATCCCGCTCCCCGATGGCTTGTTCCAGCTGCTGGATATCACTGTCCGTGGTTGCGACAAATTGGGCGAGAACCTCACGGATCTCCCCCTCATCTCCAAAAAAGTCCCGTAGCATCTCCATATTCAGCATAACGTACTCCCTGTACCGCCAGAAAACTGATCCTTATGCTGTAAGGCCTAGTTACACTATAGCGCCCTGAAATCGGTGCTTCGGGAAGAAAAAATGGCTTATCGCCAATCACCATAAAACCGGCTTGAAGACCATCAAAAAGAAGATACCCAGCATGCTGACGAAGGCCGCCCAGCCCAGAGCGTACCAGTAGCGCATTAAATACCGGTGGGGATAATTGAAACCATCGGCTGCAACGTTGGCCTTTGCCGAGTCTCTGGCAATCCGGCACTGAATCCAGACCACTGGCAGCCAGCAGAGACCTATAACGCCATACAGCGCAATACTGAGGAGAATCCATGGACTGGAGAGCGGAAAACCGGCCAGCCAGACCATCGCAAGCCCCGTGAGAGGCTGTACAACCACTGCGGGTGTCGTGAAGCACCAATCCGCCAATACCACCTGTCTGGATATCACAGCCACTCTGCCAACATCCCCACTGCAATCCGCACGCCACATGAAAAAGGCACTCCCTATCCCTGTGCCGAACAACACCGTGGATGACAGGATGTGTATGAGTTTCAACAGCAGGTAATATTCCATGGCGCAGTCGCCCTATCGTTGCTTTTCCATGACGCCGCTTATTGCCAGCAAGACCAGCAAGGGAAGGTTCTTGGCGAGGCCGCCGAGGGGGGACAACCAATAGTCTAGTGCCTGGACTGCCAGTGCTGCAGTATAAGCCATCACAGAGAGCGCCATGCATCCCAGGACAAGACCGCGCCAACGTGTGGCCCACACCGCCAGTCCCAAAACGATATCCAGCACACTGGTCGCCAGCACCAGGGCTCCCTGAAATGCCACAGGGATCTGCAACGCATTGAGAATCGGCGCAAAACCATCCTGCCCGTGCACCAGCCCTGATATCCCGGACAATATCCAGAGACAGCTCAGCACAAACAGCATGACCGGACGAATTCCGTAAAGGCGGGCATGCCAGCGGTCCTGCACGAAACTGGATGACAACCGCAGGGTTTCAATGACCGACCGCGGCTGTATCCCCGTGTTTTCCTCTCGTGCCGTAGTGGCGTCTGCCGGCACCGTATTACCTTGTTCCAGCAAGGTATTGACTGTAAGCCCCATGGGCCCATGACCAAACTGCTCACCCAGTTGCACGGCAATCCGTACCAGGGACAACGGTACAGGGATGCAGAAACCGGCTGGCAGCTGCAGCCACTGCCGCTGCGCAAGGACAAAATCCCGTAATGTGACCGGTTCAGGACCCGCCGCATATAGCAAGGCTGTCTTGGCATCCCCCTTATTCTCTGCCTGATGCACCACAATGCTGGCCAGATCCTCCAGTAGCACGGGCTGAATTTTCTGTTCTCCTTTTCCCGGTAAAAGCACCAGCCAGGGAAGCGCTGAAAGCGCCCTTAATAACGATGTTCCCCCATAAGAACCCCGCAAGGACACCACAACGGACGGTCGAACCACTGTGCAATCAAGACCCGACGCCAGCAACCATTCATCAAACCGGTGTTTGCTGGCTATAAAGTCGGATGTCTCAGCGTCACCCACAGCAGAGATCTGCACAAAGCGTTTCACGCCACAGTCTAAACAGGCTTTGGCCAACGCCTGCGGTGCCTGAAAATGGATACGCTCATAGTCGCCTGAAGTGGATTCACGCAAAATACCAGCGCAGTTGATGACCCCATCCACATCCTGCAAATAATCCTTCCACTCCTCAGGATCAAGGCACTGATTGAAATCCATCGGAATAGCCGTGACTTGATTAACCGGGAAACCGGTGTGTCCCCTGCGGCTTGCCAGCACCAGTTGATGGCCCGCCTGCAGCAACTGTTCCACGATCGCACTGGCAATAAACCCATTGGCACCGGTCACAAGAAATTTCACTGAGCCATCCTTAGTTCATCGTTTTGTTTACAGTGTATGCAAGACTTGCTGTAAACAGAAAACGACACGAAATCAAAATAAGCATTTAAGGAAATTATTAAGACACGTCCTTCAAATAGCACGGGTGATTCAATCTTACCCAACTATTATCAATCACTGGATTTACTGATAAATTGCCCTCGCATATCCCCTCGTTTTCTTCACTCCCAGAGAGTCAAATCATGAAAGACACAATGACCGCCTTCGCTGTTCAGGATGCTATCGAGTGGTCACTGTTGCATGGCATGGCTCTGAAAACGGCCAGAGACTCTGCCACCCATTGTGCTTTCAGCTTTGCGCCAACCCTGATACAGCAAGAACGGTTTGAGTTACTGAAAGCCATCGTGCCTCTGATGGGTAAGCTGATTCACGGCGTCTCCGAAGATCATGAATTCCTCAGAGAAGCGATAAGCCCGCTCTGCAATGCAGACCCTTTCTTTGCCAGTCTGCTCGCGCTGCATCAGGCTATCCATCATGGCCCCATCCCTGCTGAGCGCATTCCCATGCTGCTCATGCGAACAGACTTTATGGACGATGCTGAACGCGGCCCCCAGCTGATCGAGTTCAACGGCATTGCCGCAGGTATGGGACCTTTTGGCCAGCGTGCCCATGAATTGCATCATTATCTTGGCTATCAGTGGCCATCTGTTTTTCAGCACTGGTCAGAAGATGCGTCACAGGAGCTCGTGCCTAACCATTGCATTGAACATCTCGCCAAAGGCATTGCCGGTGCAGCAAAAACGGTCCGGGCACAATCAGGAGAAACGGGGCAGCCCCTGTTTATCATGGTGGTTCAGCCCGATGAAGATAATGTCTATGACCAGCACCTGCTGGAAGAAGCGATTCAACAGGAAGGCGTCAAAACGGTCCGCAGAACCTTCCGGCAACTGTATGATCAGCTTTCATCTGGAGAAAACCAACGATTATTGTTGAATGGTTTGGGCGGTGTTGATGCCATCTATCTCCGGGCCGGCTATCAGTACTGTGACTATGTGGCCCACGATGTAGACGAAGCCCGCTGCTGTGAAGCCCTGGGCAAAACCCGGGTGATGATTGAACAGCACCGTGTGACGATCAATGCCACCGTCAGCCAACAGCTGGCAACCAGCAAGCGGGTACAGATGCTGCTCTCTTCCATGACGATCGAGCAGTTAACCGCTTTTGGACTGACCGACGATGAGGCCACTCGGATCAAACCATTTCTGGGCGAAATGCGTCCGGTTGATCATGAAGCGATAGCCAGGTTTAAGCATGAGAATCCCCATGACTGGGTACTGAAAAACCAGGGCGAAGGCGGTGGCCACTGTGTCTTTAACGACGCGATTTTACCTAAGCTGAAAAGCCTGAAGGCTGAAGACTATTCCGCCTGGTCACTGATGCGACGACTACACCCAAGGCATCGCTCACAACCTGCACTAGTGGTACGTCGAGGTGAGGCAACCACCGTCGATGACCTGATCAGTGAAATTGGCATGTTTACCCTGCATCTGAATGGCCACTCCCTCACCAGTGAGATGGGTTATGCGGGCTACCTGATCCGCAGCAAACCATCATCAGTTACGGAAGGGGGCGTACATAGCGGACAGGGAGCGGTTGACTCATTGGCTTATGGAAACAAGCCATCAGCGTGAAGCACTTGATGCTATTTGGAGGAGTGTTGATTCGCCTGGCAGGGGTCAGCAAGCTTATGATCAGCCACAGGGGCTCTATTCATGCCCCTGTCTTCATGAGCTGTACAAATCCTGAACAAATAGCACGAATCAATTCCGTACGGGAGAGTTCCTTTACCCTATCACCTTGCTGATTCACAAAAACATATCGGTCATCACTGCGCAAAACGGCAGACAACTTTGCCCTGATTTGTTCACCATTGCGCTCAAGAAGTGTCACCCACAAGCCGGGCTTGAACTGATCAACCTGTTTACCCACCTGCATCCGCTGTTTACGCGTATCAATGGTGCGCTCAATAGCGTTCTGATTGTCCGATGATGCTTTGGACTCAGCAGAAGTACCGGAATGTTCCTCACATTTATCCTTATCAGATTCCTGAGCCGCTTTGGTCACAGGGATATTTGGCTGTTCTTTATAAAACCTTGTCAGCCTCTGAAGCTGCTCATCAATGGCGCACTTATCAAAACCAATACTGTCCAGTGACTGACGAATCACAGCAAACAGCTTGGGCAGCACCTTTTCGCGACGTTCCTGCTGAGTCAGCCGTAATGTGGCTATGAGATAGTCGAGCGTTTTAAGCCCCCGTTGCCAGGCATCACTGCCATCCCCCTCTTTCAGGTAGACAATGAACAGGTAATGCCCCCAAGAGCCATGCATAAAATCGAGCACATGCTCAGGCAAAAGCAAACCGTTCAGAACAGTATCCAAATGGTTACGAATCAGCTCCTTTGCTGAATCCGCTCGCTGTTGCGCCTCAGTCGTTTGTTGCTGTCGCCTCAGTAGGCGCTGTTGACGTTGCTGTTCCAGCACAAAACGAGTGTTGAAATCTATCAATACCTGTTCAAATACGCTGGTATCGATCACGAACTGATCCTGAATTGCAGCAACCGCCTTTTCGACCAAACGATGCAGGGGATCAGGCGAAGCAACATCGCCCCGGCACTGTATACCCGCCCTGCCCAGTTCATTGAGCAGCTTTCTGGCCGGGTGAGATTCCCTGGAAAATGCCACGCCATCAATCAAGGCGGCCTTGAGCAGCGGGATCTGCAGCTGTTCCAGCAAGGTTTTCACTGACGGAGACATGGCAGATTCAGCCAACACCACATCAAACAGTGTGGCGACTCTTCGTACCGTGTCATCCGCATTTGTCGACATCTCTCGGTAATGGCCGATACTATGCGCCTGCTGTATCAGATATTCGAGTCGACTCTCACCGACCACGGCTGACTTTCCCATAATGCTGACAACATTGGCTGAAGGTATCGGTGTATTTAATTCAGCATTGGCCATGCCCGTGTCTCCCGGCGATTACACTGCAGTGGTCATTCCTTATTCCGGTTTATGCCTCAAACCGACCGTTATTTTTCCACCAACAGGTGCTGAAGACAGCGACATCGGTCTCATTTCGGAGGAAAACCCTGTATTTTTTCGGGCAGGCGTTTTCAGGTACGCATACTTCACCATTGTTCACCCGGCAACCAGTGATTAGGATTCCCCGCCTCACACCGAACCCGGAGCTCCACCATGACCGAACCTCGAGGCGAACTGTCCCTGCGCAACCTGGCCATGCCCGCTGACACCAACCCCAATGGCGACATCTTCGGCGGCTGGTTGCTGTCCCAGATGGATATCGCAGGTGGTCTGGCCGCCAAGGGTCGCAGCCATAGCCGGATCGCGACCGTGGCGATTGAATCCATGAGTTTCCACCAGGCCGTTCGGGTCGGTGAGATCGTCTGCTGTTATACCGATATTCTGAAGGTGGGAAGAACCTCAATGCGGATTCGCATCGAAGTCTGGACCATGGGCATGCCCTATAACCAGACCCGGGCCAAAGTGACGGAAGGGATCTTTACCTATGTGGCCATTGATGAAAACGGCAAGGCACAACCGGTGGATCGCGAAGAAGCCTGATTAACCCTCACTGTTCTTTTTTGCTTCATCCACCAGCTTCTTGGACTGTTCCATGAACTGCTGGAAAGAGTTGCGGCGAAACAGCTCTTCGAATTCTTCCCGCGTGGTTTCCTCTGTCCCCTCACCCGCCTGGGTCGCATCGGCAGTGTCATCGCCATCCATCATATTGGCGAAGGCATCCGCATCGTTCTGATCGACCTGGCCGGTGGGTTTCCCGGTCGATCCAGGTTGTCCGGAGGGATCAACTGGCCCTATCGGACCATTATTATTTACCTGCGTCATTACCCCTCCCTCCTGATTCACAAAACAATCCGTTCTTTTCTCTTGAGCTTTGGCGTGTGAGCGGTATGTTTAATGGTTAATAACCTGTAGCCGAACCACAGGAAAAGATTGTGTCTTTTTGCCTGTTGCTACTATAAGGATAGTTGTCAGCCGGTCGGATCATGGCGTCAGGCATCGCCTTGTTATCCACAATCCGCATAAAAAAGACGATAGTTAAAACCTTTCAAGCGATCACCGTAAGGGGAAACACAGGCATGTCACACGGCCATTCACTTCGCAAGTCGCTTTGCCTTTTGCTGCTTTGTATTACTGTCTCTCTAACCAGCACCGGTAGCGTCTTGGCTAAACTCTCGGGCAGCCATCTGGTTCGGGGTAATGCGGCAGAGCCTGAATCGCTTGATCCGCAACAGATACACAGCCTGCCAGCCATCAACATCGCCAATGACCTGTTTGATGGCCTGGTGACCCGGGACCGGGGCTGGGATATTGTCCCGGCCCAGGCATCACGCTGGGACGTCAGCCACAACGGGCGGGTCTGGACCTTTCACCTCCGACAGAGTGACTGGTCCAATGGCACCCCGGTGACCGCCGAGGATTTTGTCTATGCCTGGCAACGGGCCGTGGACCCCAAAACCGCATCGCCCTATGCCTGGTACCTTGAAATGCTCGGGATTACACATGCCGGTGCCATTATCCGGGGAGAACTCCCCCCCTCCCACCTTGGGGTTACCGCCACATCATCAGACACTCTGGAAGTCACACTCGACCGGCCCCTGGCCTGGTTTCTGGAAACACTGACACATCCGGTCATGTTCCCGGTACCCCGTAAAACGGTTCAACTGCATGGTGAGAACTGGATCGACAAAAGCAATATCGTCAGCAATGGCAGCTTTACCCTGTCTGACTGGGTCGTCAATGAACATATTGTGTTGACCGCCAACAAGCGCCACCCAGCATATAAGAACCTGAAAATCTCGCAGGTTTCCTACCTGCCCTTGACCTCGCCCTCTTCGGAATACCATCGTTACCAGGCTGGCGAGCTGGACATCACCAGTGGCCTCCCCGCCAACTTCTATGCCCATATCAAGAAAAAGCAGGCCGCAGAGATCCAGCTGTCCCGTTTGCTGGGCACGGAGTATTACGCCTTTAACACCCGCAAGGCGCCGTTCATGGAAGCCAATCTGCGCAAGGCTCTCGCCTATGCGATCGACCGCCAGATTTTAACGGACAAAGTCCTGGGTGAAGGGCAAATCCCTGCCTATACATTCACACCACCCTACACCTCCTCCATGCCGGATTACACACCGAATTATCAGCTCATGTCGTCAGAGGAAAGACTGGCCGCGGCACGGGAACTTTATCGACAGGCAGGTTATTCCAGTACCAACCCCCTGAAAGTCAGCATCCTCTATAACACCAGTGAATCACGGAAGAAGATCGCCATTGCCATCGCACAGATGTGGAAGCAGGGTTTAGGGGTCGACGTGGAACTGGTTAATCAGGAATGGAAAGCCGCCATTGAATCCATCAAAACCGGCCAGTTTGATCTCGCACGCGCCAGCTGGATTGCCGATTTTGATGAAGCATCCAGCATGCTGTCGATCTTTGCCAGTGACCACAGCAGTAATAAAGCCCGGTTTCATTATCCTGAATACGATCGGTTAATGACCACGGCATTAACCACGCTGGATATCCATAAACGGGAAAAACTCTACGAAAAACTGGAAGGCATTCTGAACCAGGAGATGCCGGTGATCCCCCTGTATCACTATGTGACAGCACGCCTGGTATCGCCCCGGGTCGGCAACTACTACTCAAGTCCGCAGGATCAGGTCTATACCCGGCATTTGTACCTTAAGCAATAATCGTTCATGTGTAGAGCGGAGTCAGCGGCAGCCTCTGACTCCGCGCGAGATTACCAGGTCAAAACCGCAACAACAGCAAATACGGCCACAACCAACACGCCATGGATGACATCCTTACGGTCTTCCGTCTGAATCTCCTGAAGAAAGGCCCTTCCCGCATCCATTTCAAGCCGTTGCATATCATTCAGATCCAGCGCCAGGCTGCCTGTTGTGCTTGAAAACAGATAGTGTTCTTGATGGGTTTTCTCATCTTCCACCCGTTCCAGCGTGGAGAGAATCGCATCATCAATCGCCTGATCCTTTGGCATTCTTCCGTGCAGCACCGCCATAGTGGCATGATGGGCAACCCGCTGAACCAGCGACTGCATCTGGATATCAGTAATCATGACAACTCCCCCCGGACTGATTGGGAAAATGTGCAAAACTGAAACGCCGCAAACACAGTCTGAACCTTGCCGGTAGCAGGTAAATGGCACGCCGAAAAGAAAAATATCGTCCAGCCATGCAAAGAAAAGAATGCGTGTAATAAGACCGTAAAGCCGGTCATGCCCCTGCCGACAATCAGGGTATAACAGTCTGGAGATGGATAGTCATGAGCGGCGAACAGTTTACCCTGACCATCAGTCAGAGCGCGTCCGATAATGGGGATTTTGCTATCCATTTCTCTGAGCAGGGCAAGAAAAAGAAGGAAACGCAGCTGGTCCAGATCCAGTTCAGCGACATGCCCTGGTTCGACGAAGCGTTCATGGATGAATTGGTCGCGTCCGTGGCTCGCAAGCTGGCAACACGCATCATCGACAGCAAAAGCCAGTCAGACAACAAGAACAGCAAGGCCACTGAGGCCAATGCCCGCCGTATCGTCAAGGATGTTCTCGAAAAAATGCGCAAGCATCAGTAAGCTTCCGCTCTCAATCCGATGCCGGTCACGGGCCGGCAGCCATCTCCCAGAACGCCCCAGAGACTGATCAGCAAAAACACGGATAGTGGCCAACGAACAGTTCACGTATTGTGCCGAACAGCCAGTCTCCCCCTTACCAATCGCTACAGAGGCCAACCGACAGGTTACTGACAACCCGTCACCACGCGCTTATGGATCTGACCCGCTACGTCAACACTTTTGGCAATTACCTCCGGCAAAAATACGGAGAGCCGATTCACAAACTGTCCGTCAACGCAGACTTCACCTGTCCCAACCGCGACGGTACCAAGGGTATTGGCGGCTGCAGTTTCTGTAACAACAACTCATTCAGCCCTGCCTCG
Organism: Kistimonas scapharcae; assembly: GCF_039540975.1. NCBI lineage: Bacteria > Pseudomonadati > Pseudomonadota > Gammaproteobacteria > Oceanospirillales > Endozoicomonadaceae > Kistimonas > Kistimonas scapharcae. Next base: position 1,811 of record NZ_BAABFL010000131.1, on the reverse strand, counting down.
ACCAAGGCTGGCTCCGTGACCGCGCAACTCCATGCCGCACGTACGCGTGTAGAACAGGTGCGCAAGGCTCGTCGCTTCATTGCCTACTTTCAGTCCTATTCGAACACCTACGGCGAGATTGAGCGCCTGAAAGCGCTCTACGATGAAGCACTGGCGGCTGATGAAATTATTGGTCTGGCTATCGGCACCCGTCCCGACTGTGTACCGGATCCTGTACTGGCTCTCTTGGCTGACTATCAACAACAGGGCCACGAAATCTGGCTGGAACTCGGCCTGCAATCCAGCTTTGATACATCGCTGGAACGCATCAACCGCGGCCATACATTCGCCGATTACGAGGATGCCGTGCAGCGGGCTCACCACTTTGGCCTGAACCTGTGCACCCACCTGATCATGGGTATTCCGGGGGAAACCGCCAAAGACACCCTGACCAGTTACCAGCGCGTGCTGGATCTGGGCGTCAAAGCCATCAAGATTCATCCCCTCCATATCGTCAAGGGCACGCAACTGGCCCGGGAATGGAAGCAGGGTCTGGTGCCCGACCTGACCATGGACGATTACGTGAATACGGTGGTAGAAATCATCAAGACTGCGCCTAAAGAGCTACTTTTCCATCGTCTGACCGGCTCTGGTGCACATCAGTATCTGCTGGCGCCTGACTGGGTCAAGCACAAATGGGATATTCTGGGCGCGATTTATGCGGGTTTGGTCAACCATTGAGTCAGAGGCATTTAAGTCGGTAAATAGTGCATTAAATCGGTAAACAGGTGCAATTAGTTAGAAAACAAGTGCATTAAGTTGGCAAAAAACGACAAATAATCGTCTACACTACCTGTCCGTTATCAACAGGTAGTGAAGTTTTTTATGCCTAGGAAAGATATAAAGCATTCGCCTTATTCCAGAAGCGAGAAGCAACTTACACGCTGGCTTGAAGAGCAGAAACGTGGCACGGGGCATGGTTTGGAATACATTCCCGGCCTTTACACCAATGAAATCGAATCCGCTAAGAAGAATAATTTCAAGGAGCGAGTTTCAAGCAATAAGGCTTACGGGCGTGATATGCAACTGGCCTCTCATACAGAGCATAAGGTTCTCCGTCATTTAGATTTAGCCAAGAATGTTATCGAAATTAGAGAGCAGTTTCCCCTGAAGCGATCTCTAACCCTTGCCATTGCGGAAAAGCTTAAAATAAAGCATCCCAGTCAGACTGATTATAATACGAAAAAGCCCTTTGCTATTTATATGACAACTGATTTTCTGGTTACTCTTTTCAATGAAAACGGTCAGAAGTATCTTCTTGCTGTTTCAGTGAAACCCACCTCAGAACTTCGTGATAAACGAGTCTTGGCAAAGCAAAAGATTGAATATGCGTATTGGTCTCTTCAAGGAATCAGATTTTCAATTATTACTGACCAGTCTTTTGATTCTGAAGTTAGTGATAATCTGGAACTCATCCATCAAAGTTACTGTACAGTAGAGCAGAATAAACTTTCTTTGCCGGGAAATGTAAATATTGACGTCATTGAACACCATATTCTAAGCACTATAAAGTCAGCATCTGACAATGAAACCATTTCTGAAATGTGCAAAAAAATAAATACACACCATGGCTGTGCTCCTGGGGTTGCCCTAACAATTTTTTATCGTATGATTTCCGTCAGAATGATTGATGTAAAAATGAACAAATTATCTATCGGTGCACAAACAGACGTGCTGTCACTAAAGAAATACCTGATTACCACCTAACATAAGCCATTCTCCCGTCTAAACTTACGACACTGGTTTTCCCTGGGTTAGGAGACGTGTCATGG
>NZ_BAABFL010000130.1:0-33299 GCF_039540975.1 Kistimonas scapharcae | reverse complement strand
AAATCAGGCTCGCCAATACGTAAGGTGACGGGGGTGTTCAAGTAGACCAGAATCGGTGTTCAAGTAAACCAGAATATGCAGCATTGTCCAGAACTGACATTAGCTCTGCCAAACGCTGCGCTTGTTCTCTGATTTCTCGTTGTCTTTTTTTGGCCAGCAGCTTCCGCTGAACCTCAAAACACTCGATGCAACCGTTGAAATGTCGGTTATGGACCGTGTGACCATGTAGATCACACTCCCGCATAGAGAAGAACTGATCCGGAGAAAAACACGGCAGTACCTTTCCTCTCATTCAGCACCCCCGCCCACGGATGCACGTTTTCGCTGAAAACGAGCTACATTTTTTTCGTGCCGCAGATGCTCAACCATGCCAAGAAGACGGTTTCGTTGCCGACGACTGGCCTGGTGATCACCCAGGAAAGGATCAAAGAATTTTGCTAAAGCTGTAGCTGATATTTTCCGCTTGCTGTTTTGAGAACCCATGTCACTCACTCCAAAATCCACAAGCGACATGTTATCTGCATTTCACACAATGCAAGCCCTACATACGTCAACCAGCAGTCTCAGCAGTCTTCCCGTGTTATACAAAACAATAGATTAAATAATTATTCAATAATTATTTAACCCTTTTGCCGATATTGCTTATTTCTATTAAACCTATATTATACATATGAAGTCATAAAACTAATTTGGATTTAATACTATGAGCAACAATGTGGGACTTGATGCCGGATGTGCTTACATTAAGATTGCATATAAGAACAATGTAGGAGAAATTCAACAGTTTAGCATTCCTTCCCTAGCACGCTACGGCAAAGCAACAGTAGGCATGGGAAACGATGCAGGTTTTACATACCACTGCGACGGGGAAGAATGGAGCATCAATCCGGATCACGAAAAGTCGGCCGATACGCGATTTGACTCATATCCGTATTCCTCACTGAATGCGGTTTTATCAACACATGCTCTTATTGAGGCTGGTTTCACAGATGAGGTGACAGTAGCTTCCGGAATTCCACTGAATCATTATTTCGAACACCACGGCGGTCCGAACAAGTCAAAGATCGAAGATAAACATAGAAATTACGATCGACAGGTTAAGCGTGCCGGTCATGGTAGCCAAGCGCCACTACGAGTCATATCAAAAAAAGTTTGTCCCGAAGCCCTTGCTGCTTGGGTTGATGTTTGTCTTGATGACGATGGTAATGACCGCGAATCGACGGCTCGCCCTGTAGGTCTCGTCGACATCGGTGGACGTACTACGGATATTACTGTAGCTTTGCCAGGTTTCCGCATCGACGCCGAACATACTGGGACAATTGAGCTCGGCTATCTTGATGTATGCTCACACCTCAACGATTTACTGATCAAGCACCATGATGCTGGTCGCATTTCAACATTTGCTCTTGATAAGGCACTGCAAACGAAAGAAATTCAACTTTACCGTGGCAGTAAGCTCGATATATCTGAATTGGTGGAGAAAGCTGTCTCAATCGTGTCCAATGAAATAGCCCGCGAAGTAGAACGGCGATTCATGAAAGCTGGGCACCTGGCCGGAATCTGTTATTTTGGCGGTGGTGCTGAAAATATGCGATCTCAACTGAGCAAATCCATGAACGTTCACATTCCTGAGAAAGCGCAGTTCGCAAATGCGAGAGGTTATCTAAAAGCGCTGGAATATGTTGGTTAAAAAAGATGGCTAAGAACAAGCGGATAACGATTCTTTGTGACGATGAAGAAGATAGAGACCTCATTGACTACCTTGAAGCAGATAACGTTTCTAATTCCGGCCGTCAACTGCTCAAAGTAGCTATGGTTCTTCAACGGGCAGACCTCGTTGAAACTATCGAATTCCTTCAACGCAAAGGCATTGAGGAAAAACAGGGATCGGTCAAATTAATCGCAAAAGCTCTTAGCATGGCGAACATAATGGACGACGACGCAACATCTGATAGCAGCAAACGTACTATGAAAAAACCTGCGCTATTCGCTGACGGCGACCGATAAAAGTCACTTGGGTCCGAGGCATTGATACGCATAAGTATATGCAGAGCCTCGGATCACAGTCCCTTATGGCTCTATTTACTCACCAGTTACGGTTCAGCCCCGCACTCAGGGGGAACACGTCTTGGCGAGTGCTAATCACCCTATTCCTGACGGTTCAGCCCCGCGCTCACGGGGAACACGACAACGTGCTCAGCTATGGATTTACGAATTTGCGGTTCAGCCCCGCGCTCACGGGGAACACATTAATATCTAATGCTACAATCGTAAAGCACACGGTTCAGCCCCGCGCTCACGGGGAACACTGTTATGGTCACCTAACGAAAAATCAATAGGTCGGTTCAGCCCCGCGCTCACGGGGAACACTCTTCTCTAAAAACTTATTAGAATCAGAATGTTACCCGACACCCAACAAGCCACCGCAGATTGCTCCCCTCGCGGAATTGCCCCTTTCGGGGTACTCGACCTATGCGCCCATACGACGCTGCGAGCTGATGGTTTCACTGGCTCCACAACTGGACACCTCTAACCACCGTTTACGGACGACAACCGCGCCCGACAAAGCTCTAAGAGCCCTGTTCGCTTAAAGACAGGCCGCAGCCTCTCTCCTGAATATTTTTTGCAGCATTCACATCTGCGTTTTCGGTGTGGCCGCACTGGAGGCAATGGAATAGCCCACTCTTACGGTTGGCCTCATCTACATAACCGCATTCAGAACACTCTTGGGACGTAAAATGTGGCGGCACAGGCACCAAAAAACCACCGCTTTTGTCTGTCTTGTAGTCCATCTGGGTTCTTAGCTTATAAGGTGCAACATTCAGCATTAACCGATTTCTAAGCGCCTTTCTCTTAACGTCTTTTCCGGGTTGTTCTACATCTCCAGCGCCGCTTTCTGTCATACGTTTGACTTGCAGATCCTCAATGCAAATCTGCTCGAAATTCTTTGTCAGGTAGGTTGATAACTGATGAGTCATGTTTTCTCTGATACGATTTAATTTATCTGACGTCCGTCGTTTTGATGCTAACAACTTACGCATTTTGGCAGATAAACCCTTCAGCTTATCTCTGCATTCCTGACAAAACTTCTTACTATCTGATCGCCCATTTATTCCCTTTCCACGGCACCTGTCACACTTGTATACCACCGCTAACACTCTGCGCCGATCATTTTTCGATATTTGTCTTTGAAGCGCCTCAATTCGCTTATTGAGCGTTTTCATTTTTTCAGGCGCCAGGAATATTTCCCCATTACTTAAAGCCGCATAGCGGGTTATTCCAATATCGACACCAACTACGGGCTTACGTTTTCCATGATCTACATAATAATCATCGTCCGGCACGTCCAGAGTAAACGATACATACCACCTGTCATCACCACAGCATGAGAAAGTAGAACCCTCCAGTTTACTCTGCTCAAAATTCTTAGGGAGATCACCTAGCCTTACAAAGCCATGCCCTTTCGGTAATCTAAGTTGCAGATCGGCTCTGCTAATATGTTCATGCTTCAAATCGCCATTGGAGAGGTAGAATGTTTTTTTCCTGTTCCTACCCTGAAATTTGGGGGGCCGACTCAAACCAGCAAAAAATCGTTTCCAAGATTCTTTTAAGTCGCGCTTGATCGCCGCTTGACCTATAGAGGCCGGTATTTCTCTAGCCCACTCATGCAAGCCCGTTCCGATCAGCGGCAAAGAACGCGTCTTTTTTTCAAAATTGACGGGGTACTTACCGGCATTAAAAGCCTTGTCGATTTCCCCTAAAGCCTTCAGTGGAAATTTCCTGTTTTCGGCTTCTGCTTTGATCGCATTACACCGCTCAAGCGCCCAATTAAAAGCCTTTCTACGAAAACCTGCCCAGCTGAGAAAGGCGGACTTTTGCTTGTTGTTAGGGAACACCCTTGTCTGGAATGCCGTTAGTGCCATGGTTTCATCAAATTATGCGGAGCACCTTGTATAGCTCAAATGCTGGGATATGCAAATTTCCGGGCAAAACCGCCCAAAAAGACGGTGAAAGGTGTGGGTCACTAAACCCTGCAAAGCAAGCAAACCAGCAACGGCCATCCGATAGCCGCGCAACTAACCTAAAACCTGATTACCAACATTCATCAGCCACTAATGGTGGTAATCAGGTTTGAACTACTACAAATCAGGACCATCAATGAGCATTGATGAAGTTTCATTTCCAGCAGTAATCCCAACAGGCAGCCTGTGCTTCTTCCATTGTATTAAATGGAATTAAATAATTTTTTTCCTCCCAATATTCCTTCCATGATTCCCATTTTTCACCAGGCATCCCCGTATCTTTTCTTACAACTATTGAATTTAATGGTGGCCTTCCTTTGGGAAGGTCATGTTCTGAAATTTTAACAATCCAGGCAACAACATCATTCGTTCTTATTTGTCCCCACGGCACATTTGGATACACATGTTCCCACACTTCCTTATAGGTGACTTTTTTAAGGTGATGTGTTTTCTCATAACCTTTACAAACCCTTATTAGATACTTTCTAACTGAACGCTCTATTTTTGAAAGCTTTGAATTCGTGGCGTCAGAAAGTTTAATGCCATGTTCATCAAGAATGTTAAAAATAGATTTAAGCTGATCATGTGTTATTTCTACGGTTGTAATTTTTTTATCACAGTTTTTGCATTTCTTTCTTCTTGCAACAGATATATTGATACCTCTCATTTTTGCATCATTAAAACCTGCTCTGTAGTGTTTACTGCCTTCACTGTGAGCTTTTCGTGGGACTGTACCAATTGTTTCCCATACATGTTTTTCACAACTATTCATCGCTATGGTACTCATACAGGTTAGGTTGCCATATATGCTAACCTATATGTTTTGCCGTCGCAACATGTTACTATATCTAGCAACCAATAAATATGGATTGATAGTAGAAGGACAACGAAATCATGAAAAATGATTTATACAATTCAGGTTCTAATATTTTTAGGCTTTATTCAGGGAAAAAGCATGAAATTCGCTTGGACAAGGATCGCTTGTGTCACCCAACTCTTTTCTATGAGGGATTATTGAAAAAACTGAGCATGGCTCCGTCAATGACGAAGCCTGTAGATCGGTTTAATTGGGCTTTGGATCGAATATGTCTTTGGGACCATTCAACGACACAAGTCTGGCTGTCACGAAAAGAACAATGGAGCTATGAAAGCCCTTTGCAATCATATCAAGTCAATGCTGATCATTTAGGAAAGTTGGATGTAGAGTTGGAGGCTCTGGTTCAAGCCCTCAATAGAATTGAGATTATGATTCCTTACAACATATCTATAGCAGAACTGCTTGTACGTAGACTGAGCTGCTGTCCAAGACGCGCAATCAGCTTCCCAGCCGATCTTGTGAGAGACAATATTATCAGACACTTAACAGCACCTCTCACGCCAAGATTAGTCCGATATGGTTAATTACGCCCTGTGAATCGCGCACATCGCTGCAACTTCGTGATTTCCTCCTATGCCGCTTTGAGCCGATTGCAGGTTCTTTTCCAGTCAGTAAGAACGATCGCAGCACAATCACCCACATCGCACATTTCCCCATATAGACCATAGAGTTTTTGTGCTTTTTGTTTGACCCAGCATGTACGTGGGGCAGGTACGCTGTAAGGAATGAACCCGTCGTCAATCATCTCGTCAATAGTGGACAACAGGGATGCCATGAAAAGGTTGAAGCTTGACCAGATTTCCTCAACACGAGCAACTTTGGGAAGTTCATTTGGCTGGCCTTTAGTAGTGGTAGTTACTCTTTCTTTCTCAACCTCTGTCTTTGTAGCTGTGGTTGGCTCGGCGTCCTGATTCTCTGTACCACTGGATTTCCGGCGTTCTGCAAGATCGACAAGTTCCGCCATTTGCGGATTCGCGTACACTGTCCAGTCCACTCCGGCCAGCCGTGTTCCGTCTTCTGATCGGCTGGGATCTTTCCGCAGCAATCCGGCTTTTTGCAGAACCCCCATGGCGCGTGTCACCCTGTCTCGGCTCCAGCAAGTTTCTTTCTCTATCCACGATTTCCGGATCTTCCAGTTGGTCGGCAGCGACAGCAAAAGCGCATGGATAGCCCGGGCTTCCATGGACAACGTGGCGTCCCGCAGGACTTCGTTCTCGATCTTCGTGAAGTTCTTTGTGGCTGTAGATTTGTAGACAGGCATCGGTGAACCTTAATTTATTGGCCACCAAGCTTGCAGACGGGGGAACAGGCGCTTAAAATTAAAGGCAAGCCGAGTTCCTCCGAACAGAATTCGGTGGTTGCATCGTAATTTGTTCGCGTCTTATGAAGGTGGCAGCCCGCATAAGGCACTTTTTCATGAAACCCGGTTACCAGACCGGGTTTTTTATTGCTTGTTCAAACAGACGTTATAACTACAACTACAGTTACCATGTAGGTAGTTACGCTACGCGGCCGCAATAATACTGATTTACCCGCTACAGGTAATACCAAAACACCGAATAAATATCATGCATTGACCTATATCAATGTGACTATTTATCCCACTCGCAGCTCGCAAATTGAGATGGCACACCTTCAACTCGGTAGAGCAGCATGGTCTCATCCTGAGTCATCACATCGCCCGAACAATGTTTTCTCCAGGCGGATAGCTCCTCAGCAGATAGATCATCCTCCGTTTGTGTACTCACAGTCGCAGAGTTGAGTGACAGTGATTCACCCGCACCAGTAGAAATTTTCGCAGTAGATTTGCTATCCACTGGATATGAGCGGTGTAACTGCTGATGTTTCTCACTGACTATCGCGTGCAGATGCCCCCCTTTTACAACGGATCCACCGGATGCTTTTGCACTGAAGTAACTTACTGAGTAGGCGGGATCCTCATTTGTTGGCACTCGAACCACTATGACGGGCTGTGAAAGCGGAGGCGGTGGTGGTGTTTTGGCACAACCGGTTCCCAGCGCCGACATAAAGGCTATGACTAAGGCTGTTTCTCTGGACATTTCACAAACACCGCTGATGACACTGGATGGCGATTATATGACGGTGAAAATTAATTATTTTCCGCATCGTTCAACAATGTTTAACGAATCGAGAAAAACTGAATTTTTTTTCATGCATAATCCGCGCGGATTATCCATCTAGGGTCACCCGAAACTTTCCTGTATAGATTGGCGCCATGAACATCAGGCATTGGTTCGACAAATTAATTAAGCGCACATCGGGCAATGGCCAATCTATGGCTATTGATGCAAAACCCTTAGACCTTAGAAAAGTAGTTGGTTATCCAGCACCCCCTACTGGTATTGAGTATTGCGCCGTACAGGAACTAGTGGAATTTCAGCAGCCGCTCATAAGCAAAATTAGCAATTCGATGCGGCTAAATGACTCTGATTTTAATAACCTGATACTGCCCGTCATAACCAATTACGCGGCCTATGTTCACCTTTTGCCTGCATCACAAAACCACCATCACAGTGAGGTAGGCGGACTTTTTCGACATGGATTGGAAACCTGCCTGTTTGCAACACAGGCAAGTCACAACAAGATTTTCTGCGCCCAGGGCGCTCCCCGTGAAGCCCGAAAAGCCGAACCTCGCTGGCGTATTGCAGTGGGTCTCGCTGCTTTAGTGCACGACACCGGAAAAGCCATTGCTGATATGTCCATTATTGACAGCACTGGGAAACTTACATGGAAGCCACATAAAGAATCTTTAGATTCCTGGTGTTTGTCTAACCAGCTTGAAAGGTATTTTCCCCGCTGGATCCCTGATCGGCACAAGCGGCACGAGGCGTATACACCAACACTTCTCCATCGTCTGATACCTGAAAAAACGTTTGATTGGCTTCATGAATCCACTCACGGCGCCAGAATCTATGAATATATGCTTGATGCCGTTTCAACTATGACCTCTGAAAATACGCTCTCCCAGCTGGTCAAGAATGCCGACATGACATCAACAACACGGGATCTGCACACCCTTTATGATGGGGTCAGTGTCGATGGCATCAGTGTCCCCGTTGAAAAACACATTCTGAATGCCATCCGTGCATTGCTGGATGGCCAAAACTGGAAGTGTAATGAGCCTGGAGCCCGGGTATGGGTTTTTGGCGATGGTTATGTCCATATCGTATGGAGTCAGGCCGCGCTGGATATCAAGAGCTATCTGTACGAACAGAAGGTCACTGGGATACCGCAAGATCCTGATATCCTGGCTGACATCCTGATCGAGAAAGGGATAGCGATTTCTAACACCGGTTCTGGTGAAGAGTTACCACTGCGCTATTGGAAAATGAGTCCTGCCTGTGTTGGCACCAATGATAAACCCCTATCATTGAAGATGTTACGGCTGGCAAGTACCGGTTTTATTTTTCATAGTGAGCCACCATCACCTGTTCAACTGCACGACTCCAAGCCCAATACCAAGAAAGATAATAATCCTGTTAAGATCGATCGATCCCACATACCTGATCAATCTCCTAATACTTCCCCGCCACTGGACAGGGAGAAAAACCCATTCGCCCACGTTGTTCAGATTTTGTCACAGGCTAAAGAACCTTCTGAGCCGGCAAAAGATGACAATTCAGTGTCTGTCGTACCAGCAGGCAATGGAACGAACGTTTCGGGTGATGTTGTTGATCCAGTCGATAACGGTAAAAAAATCACTGATCAAAAGTCAGAACCCAAGCCTCTACCTGACATATACCACGAATTTGTCGGATTAGGCGGGTACTGGAAAGTGATTGCAGAACTGGCCTTATCTGATCCCATGGCATTCCTGCTTCAAGAGGATGGTTGCTTTTCTCGATATCCCAACATTGTTGAGCGGATCAACAAGGACCAGTCTGCCCTGGTAACGCTCAAGGAGCTTGGCGAATTAGGCTGGCTCAAATCCAATCCGGAAAATGCGGCGCTTTACACGCACAAACGCAAGCTGTCGGATTCAAACCCTAATCATAGGTATGTGATGTTTATGGGCAAGGTGAGATCAGGTATTGAAGCCATCGCCGGATTGAAATCACCCGTGCATGAAAAAACAGTGAAACAAGGCTCATGTACATCCCCTACCCCTGCGATTGAACCTGACACAAAGGCAAAGAATCCATTGTATGCCCGATTGGTTCGAGATTTTCTTACAGCGGAACAGGCCAAATCGCTCAGTACGACAAACGAAGCCATCGCAGTGAATCTAAAATCAGTCATCAAGGCTTTGCCGGAAATCGTTGACGACCTTGGGATTCCACGACCCAAGGGGCGGCACACGGTTATCGGCTACTCAAGACTATTAGATAAGGTTCCCGGCCTGGAGGTGGACACAAAATCCCTGTTAATCAGGAGTGAGCCGTGAAGAAGGACGACGGATATACGTTCAACTATCGCACCAACTATGAAGCGAGAGCAGCTGTTTCATGGTTAATTATGATTGTTAGTGCACGATTCATGATGTTTCTTGGTCTACCAAATCTGCCATTTCAGGTAGCTATGTGCGTAGGTGGTGTCTTTTTTACCTGGCGAACGCATCAGGCACTACGGATAAAACAACACAAAGATGCATTGAAAGGGAAAAAACTTTCATTTCTAACAATCAGCCAAAAATCCCAACGGCGTTTGTCAAAGCCCTTCGAATCGCTATGGATGGGATGGGGATTCGAGTGGAGCCATCGCCACACACAGGCCAGCTACGAAATCATCAAGCGAGACAGCCGTGACATCCTGCCATGCTATGCAGCCAACCAGAAGGGGGCACCCTGGATACATGGACTGGATATCGACGAGAAAAAGCTGAGGTATCCTCTGCATTTTGCTGATGGTCATACGTTGATCACAGGAGCAACCGGGTCTGGAAAAACACGGTTATTTGACCTTCTTGTGACTCAATGTGTTCTACGTAATGAGGCGACGATCATTATCGATCCCAAAGGGGATAAAGACCTCCGGAATCTGGCGGAAAGAGCCTGCCAACTGAATGGGACCCCCGATCGTTTTGCCTGCTTTCATCCTGGTTTTCCGGAAGACAGTATACGCATAAACCTGCTTCGAAACTTTAACCGATCTACGGAGATTGCCAGCCGGATTGCAGGCCTGATCATCACTGAGTCAGGAACGGATCCGTTCAAAAACTTTGGACAAATGGCAACAAACAACATTGTGCAGGGGCAATTAATTTGCAACGAACGTCCAATGCTGACAGGGATTCGCCGTTACCTTGAAAGTGGGCCGGCGCCATTGGTCATTAAATCTCTGACAGCGTACTGTGATTCTCTGAACATCAACTGGCGAGTCGCAGCAACCCAATATACTCAAAAGGCAAAGAGCGGCGATGTAGAGAGTGAAGCATACCAACTCTTACGTTTTTATCGGGAAAAGATACAACCTCAACACCCATCCAGTGATCTCGAAGGCGTACTGTCCATGTTTGAGCATGACAGAGCGCATTTCGGGAAAATGATTGCAACACTGCTTCCGATAATGGGCATGCTAACCACCGGCGAAATGGGAGAGTTACTGTCACCGAATGCCGAAAATTTCGACGACCCCAGGCGCCTTGAAGACACCCGATCATTAATTGAAAAAAAAGCATGTGCGTATATCGGTTTGGATAGTCTGACAGACCAAATGGTAGGTAGTGCGATTGGTACACTCTTTCTGGCAGATCTGGCGAGTGTTGCAGGTGATAGATATAACTATGGAGACCAGAATCAGCCAGTGAACATCTTTGTTGATGAATGTTCCGAGGTCATCTGTGATCAGCTGATACAACTCCTGAACAAAGGGCGTGGCTCCAGAATTCGTTTATTTGTTGCAACACAAACCATTCAGGATTTCGTGGCTCGGATGGGCAATGAAGCAAAGGCGTACCAGGTGCTCGGCAACACGAACAACATGATATCGCTGAGGGTCACAGAAGATAAAACGCAGGAGTATGTGGCTAACAAACTGCCGGAAACACGAGTTAAGTACGTCATGCGTACACAGGGTACCACCACGTCTCAAGATACCCCTGACAGTTTCACGGGAAATCATGGAGAGAGACTGATGGAAGAAAAGATACAGATGTTTATCCCGCAGCTACTGGGTCAACTCCCGGATCTTGAGTACATCGCAATGCTGGCTGATGGAAAACTCTACAAGGGACGTTTGCCTATTTTGAAAACAGAGGAGTCTAGTGATGCCTGAGCGTGAAAGCGCATCCAGCCTGTCAGAAAACGACATCAATGCTCTTATCGCAGGCTGCTCATCTCCCTATGCGGAAACATACCAGCTCATGATAAACACTATGCCTGGTATGGCGGAAACCTTATACCGGATCGTTGAGTACACCTACCCGCGGGAATCAGGACAAGATCCGTTCTGCACCAACTTGATCACTTCCCTGATTAAAACGTTCCAGTCTAGCGTTGATCAACAGTATGACTCAGCCTGCCGGCTACTGATGTTGGTTTATACGATCAAAAAGGCCATGCAGGGTATTTATGCGGAAAATGACGTCTGGAATATGACACTCAGCATTTTATCGCCGGCCACGAAAACAGTATTTCTGCGCATTTGTGACCATCAACCCCAACAGTCGTCAGTTGAGAGTGAATAATGGCTGAATCCCGAAAATACGCTTTTGATAGCCCCGGGGGGATTTTCGGTTTAACCGTTTTCTTCTTCTTTTTTGTCATACTGTCAATCCTGACCTTTGACCACCTAGTGATTGATGCTGTCGTTGATGAATACAGTATGACGCAAAGCTACCTGCCAGAATCCACTATGCGGAAGATAACTACACGGGCAAACAACTGGTATAACACGATCATTGTAGACTCTGGTTTTGAAGCCGGAACCTACGCCCTTTTTTTACCCAATCGTGAGCAGATGCGAACAGCACGGCAGATGGGGAAGCTTGGCGAGAAAGAATTCCCATGGTTTGAGAAGAAGTTGGATGCCTTTTTTTATTGTATTCATCAATTCCTGTTCAGGCTTTCGCATTTGTTAGCCTGGTATCCGTTTTTGCTGTTGCTACTTATACCGTCAATTATTGACGGCTGGATGAGACGGGCAATCAAGAAAACAAACTTTGACTATACATCGCCTTTTTTTTCACATTACAGTAAAACAACGATCATATATCTGATACTTGGCTCCTGGTGTGCGCTATGGGTTCCCTTGTCGCTACCGCCCTGGCTGATACCACTATCCTACGGAGTCATTGGTATAGCCGCATGGATACTGACCGGCAATATCATGAAGAGATTTTGATTTACCGTTAAACAATGTTTAACGAATCGGGAAAAAAGCAATTTTCGCTGGTGTACCATCGCCATAATTGATTTCCTGGCGCTGGATATGAAACCCATCGACATTCCTGACGGTATCGACGATCCGCCTCAATTTCTTCTCTGGTCTCTGGATGAATTAATGCCAATAGTTCTTGCACTTGGTGCTGGCATATTAATAGAACAGGTATTGATCTGCCTGTTGGGAGCTATAGGTCTTGTTAAGATCTACCGGCGATACAGAGATGCGAAACCCGATGGTTTCATGCTGCACAGTATCTATTGGGCCGGCTTTCTGCCATCAAAATCAAAAACTGTTCCTAATCCTTTTGTTCGGAGATTTCTGCCGTGAAGTGGAAAAACTACGTTCAAAGCTGGAAAAGCATAAATTTAGAAAACAAGATCAGCCGCCTGGTTATCTGTGCGCTTGCATTCAGCAACATCCTGCTGGTTGCAGCAGTGATCAATCAAAATAGCCTGGTCATTTTTACGCCCCCTACACTCCATGAGGAGACAGCTATCGCTATTGATAGTGCATCTGAGCCGATGCACAGGGCAATGGGGCTTTATGTAGCCGGCCTTATTGGAAATGTGACACCACACAATGCAAAGCTGGTCAAAGAATCATTAGGCCCCCTGCTTGACGCTGGAATATACACGAATGTAATGAAAGTGATGGATGACCAGATTCTTGCTCTGCGGCAGGACAAAGTATCGACATCCTTCAGAACCATCTCAGTGGAATATGAAAAGAAATCAGGAAAGGTCTTTGTTCACGGCCAACAGATCGTTGATGGACTGATAGACAGCTCAAGATCGCTCAAGAAGACCTACGAGTTCATTTTCAAAATCCGAAATTACCAGCCGCAAATCACACACATTGATAATTATCGTGGCACACCTCGGAACGAAGAATGGCGCAAGGCCCAGGAGAAGAAATGATCGATCGTTCACGCAGGAAGTGGCTAGGCGTGTGTTCTGGCTTGGCATTGCTGGTTTCCATTCCCCCTGTTTCAGCAGAGGTTGCGCTGCCAGTGGTGCCAGTTAGCGCGATTCAGGCCACAACGACAACGGGCAATATTGACAATGACGCCAATAACTCCCGGATGCATTTGCTGGTTGAACCTGGTGTTAATGAAGTTGTGCCTATCTCAAAAGGCCATATCAATCGAATCATCGTGCCTTTCGATAGTCCTCGTGTACACACATCCAGCGAGGCAACCACTGAGGTCAAGGGTAATGTCATCTATGTCGTTTCTGACACTGACAATGCGGTCACACTGTTTATCGCTGCACCAGATAATGAAGAAGTAGCTGTCAGCCTGACACTGGTTCCAAGGGTTATCCCTCCCAAAGAATTAAGGATTAAGTTACCCGAGCAGTATCTACTACAGGCCGCGCGGTCCAGTAAAAAAGCCAAAGCCCTTGAAGTGGCTCAGCCCTTTGTTGAAACCATAACCCGGGTTCTCAAAACGCTCGCCAAAGGCGACGTTCCTGACGGCTATGACCTTGGGAAAATCCCTGTTAATGCTGAACTACCCACATGCTCTCAATCCGGTCTTAAGATTGATTTCCACAATGGACAGAGAGTTTCTGGCGCTGCATACATGGCGTATATCGGTCTCGCAGAGAACATCTCAAAAGAAGTGATCGAACTACAGGAAAACGCTTGTTCCTCGGATGGATTAATCGCTGTAGCTGGCTGGCCAGATGTCGTGTTGCAACCCGGCCAAAAGACCGAACTGTTTGTCATGGTGAACCGCCCCACCCCGTCATCCGTCCAAAAACGACAACCGCTTATCTGATGAGGCATCACCCGTGGACCTAAGAAATATATGGGAAAACCTGTCACCCAAAAACCGGCGGATTGTGGTAGTCGGCGGCCTTGTCTTTACCCTGATCAGCATCATTGTTTTAGCTTCACCTGATGACGGTGAAAAACGATCACGGAAGACGGATAAGGAAAGAAAAATTGAAAATATCCTGACCGATGTTGACACCCGTTCATTGAGCATCGAATCGATAGCGTCGCAACTTCGTCAGGAAATTAGCCGCAACGATAAGCTGTCTGCTGAGGTCGCCCATGCACGGAAAAAAGCGGAAGACGCAGAAAGTCAGTTGAAAGGTATTGATCGGTTAGAAAAAAGACTGAACGCACTCTCTGGCCAGATCGAAAAAATCGAAAAGAACGGGGTGCGCACCGATACAACGGCCTGGAAGACAAACCCGGAAGCCGAGCCACCAAGCATGGAAGAGCAACAGGTGCATGATGAAATATTCAGCATCAAAAAAACACCTGTAGATCATGCCCAACGGGTTGTTGGCCGCTCAGATATCGAAAAAACGCCACTGCCCTCCATTCGCACCATTGAAGAGGCCAAGGAAGAAACTGCATCGGTGGAACAAGACGACCCCGACCTTTACCTGCCAACAGGGAGCATGATGTCTGGTTATCTCATTACAGGTCTGGATGCGCCCACTGCCAAAGGTGCTCGCAAGGAGCCTTTTCCGGTACTGGTCCGAATCAAAAAAGAAGCCGTATTGCCCAATTACAACCGAATTAATGAAGTGCGTGAATGTTTTATGACCATGGCCGGCTATGGAGACCTCTCTTCAGAACGCGCCTATCTACGGGGTGAAACGATGTCCTGTGTGAAAGAGGACGGGGAAGTCATGGAGGCAAAAGTCGATTCCTATGCCACGGGTGAGGACGGTAAGGCAGGGCTGCGTGGGCGTCTTGTCAGCAAGCAGGGGCAGCTGTTGGCTCGCTCAATGATGGCTGGTTTTGCTCAAGGGGTCAGCGAAGCCTTTGATGTGAATCCTGTGCCGGTTATCTCAACCAATACAGACGGATCCCAGAACTACAACAAGGTTATGAGTTCCGAAGCGATGCAAGGTGCAGGCGTTAAAGGGCTTTCCAACTCAATGGAACGTCTGGCCGACTTCTATATGGAATTGGCAGACCAAATGCATCCTGTGATTGAAATAGGAGCGGGGCGCAGAGTTGAAATCATTGTGACGCGAGGTACAACACTGTGATCACGTCAAAATTGAAAGTATTGGCCGGCGTTACCTGCCTGTCTTTGATGTCTTCCGGCTGCTCACTGATTTCAGTCGGTGAAAATGACTTTGCCTGTTCTGGCATGCCTGGAGAAACCATGTGTGGCACTGCCGGACAGGTTTACAAGGAAACAGGTGGCGAGTATGTAGAACCGGAAGCCATCGTGTATGTCGACACTGAGACAGACGAAAAGAGAACCGTCAGTGTCAACAATTCCTCACAACAGGTTGCCACCTGTACTAAAGACTGCAACAAAAGCGCAGGCCATTTACCCCTGCCATCACACATTACCCCAATCCGGAATCCGGCAAGAATCATTCGAATCTGGATTGCTCCCTGGGAAAACAAGACAGGCGATCTCAATGCCCCAGGTCTTGTTTATTCCGAGGTTGAAGGACGTACATGGACGATCAGTGATGATTACCAACGTAATCAAGCTCGGTTAATCCATAAAAAAGATCAAGGAAACACCGGCAAGCAGGATGCAAAGGCCAAACAATCGTAACAACCTAATGTAAAAAGGTGAAACACATGGGACATTCCGCTGTAGCGTCATACATGACAGAAGAGCGCATCGCACTGTTCAAAAAAGTGGCTATCTATACCGCTTTCGTATTGGGGGTCATCGCCCTGCTAGCGATTGCCAGTGAGGTTTTTGCAGCAGGCAGCGCCGATAAGACATTTGAAACAACACTGACAACACTGACTGACTGGATCGAGGGTACGCTGGGTAAAATCATTGCCCTGGCATTCGTCATCATTGGCAGCGTCATGGGTGCAGCCCGTCAGAGCTTGATGGCCTTTGCCGTTGGTATTGCCGCTGCACTGGGTCTTTATAACGCACCTGGCCTCATCGACAACGTATTCTCCGCCACCCTGCCTATCATTGGCGGCTGATGACTCGTTGAAAAGGTGCCATCAGGCACCTTTTTAATTTGCGTTAAACAATATTGAACGTACAGGGAAAAACGCTTCAGGATTTGTCCTAACATCGCAGCAAATATCCTCTCTGCGGAACGCTGATGTTTATTAAATATTTCCTCACGCTAATTCTGCTTGTCGCGCTCCCGGCTGAAGCAGGACAAAACAAGCCTGATACCGACGCACAAATCCGGCAAGTCATGGAATCAGTGACCGATAGTACAAAATTACCCGGTAGCGGTCTGATGATGTTCGAGACTAAGGATAACGGCCTGATCTTCATTACAGAGGATGCACGCTACATTATTCGGGGCTCGCTACATGACAAGTGGCATGGCAAGGACGTAGACAGTGTTCAGACAGCCAGGCGGATTGCTGATATAACGCCTGTTGAAACCATGGGCATTGATTTCAACACACTCAACACAGCCAGCCTTGGAGGTGTCAGCCAAAGAGCCACTGTTTTCATGCGGCCGATGGCTCAAGATGTCCAGCAGGTAGCCTCATTTATTCGAAATCGGGCGCCTGACCGTAGCTACCAGTTGGTGTTTGTACCCGGAAACACGAAGCGTTCACTGGATCGATTCTCAGCACTAGCCTGCATGTCCAAAATGGACAGGGATAGCTTCGCCTCTACCCTTTTTGATGAAGAAATCACATTGTCCAATCTGGACGAACAAAGCTGCACCCCCGACCCTCTTTTATTGGCCAGAACCTCCGTAGCGACCCGATTCCTTGGCATAAGAACACTGCCTACGGCAATCACTGAGACAGGTTTCACTCTTCGAGGCGACCTTGTTCATACCGCCAAATCCAGACAGGAAGACAATCAAACTGTAGGCGCACCATGAGAAAAATGACCTATAACGACAACGCCGTGAGTGAACTTTTCTCGGTGATTGCCTTTGATGAAGAAAGGAATATTTTCTTTTGTTCTGACGAATCGGTTGCTTTCAGTTTCATTTGTCATCCTCTTAGCGGTGGTGACGACAAAACCAGCAACCGCGTCAAAACGCTGTTGAATAATGACTGGCCAAAAGACACGATCATCCAGTTTTCACTGTTTAGTTCTCCGGATATCAACGACGAACTGACCAGTATTTCCAGGCTGCGTCCTGAAGGGATTTGTCCGATCCAGCAGGAAGCGGTTTTACAGAAACTTCAGTTTTTTCGAAACGGCACCTACCAACCGGTAGAGCGGCTTAACCAAACAAAATTACGTGACTTCAAACTCATTTTCACTGTGAAGGTACCGTCAGGTTCTGTATTTCCTACCGAAGAAGAGATGAGTAAATACGGGCAACTCCAGCAATCCACTTACGCTGCGCTGAGCAGTTGTGGAATGCTCCCTGTCGCCATGACCGACGACCTGTATTTGAAGGTAATGCGTCCGATACTGAACTGGCATGAAGGTGCTGGCTGGAAATCAGGGCTATCCGATCCCTCAGAATTCGATAAGCCACTGAACCAGCAACTCTTTGACTATGACACGCAGCTTGATGTAGATGCCACCGGACTTCAGCTAGGTGATTGTGGACGACAGGGCCGACGTATCAAGGTGATGACCGTCAAGCGGTTGCCTAAAAATATGTACTTCGGCACTGCACTAAATTATTTGGGTGACAGTTTTTCCGGAAATCGCGGAATCAAAGACAACTTTCTCATCAATGTAAATATTCAATACCCGGATAGTGAGAACCGAAAAACAAAGCTGAGTTCGCAAAAACAGTGGGTAACCAACCAGGCCTACGGTCCAATGTTGAAGTTCGTGCCCAAACTGGCACAACAAAAGGAAGCATTTGACCGCTTGTTTGAAGCCTTCACAGACGGCGATCGACCGATCCATGTCTGCATGAGTGTATTGTTGTTCGGAAAAAACGAGGAGGACGCTATTCGTGCATCCTCGAATGCAAGAACGTATTTCCAGGATCTTGGTATCACTCTCATCGAAGACAGATTTTTCTGCCTTCCGATGTTTCTCAACAGCCTTCCATTCGGGGCTGACCGCAAGGCGGTGAGAGACATGAACCGCTACAAAACCATGGCCACCCGTCATGTCATTCCCCTGCTTCCATTATTTTGTGATTGGAAAGGGACAGGGACTCCGATGATCTCGCTGATCAGCAGAAATGGACAATTGATGACACTGGATTTGTATGATTCGTCTACAAATTACAATGCCTGCATTTGTGCCCAATCAGGTTCCGGGAAATCCTTTCTCTCCAATGAGATCATCAGTAGCTATCTGTCTGTGAACGGCCAGATATGGGTTATTGACGTTGGCCGCTCTTATCAAAAGCAATGTGAAACCCTGGGTGGAACATTCATAGAATTTACCGAAGAGGCGAAAATCTGCCTCAACCCATTTTCGATTGTCGAGAACTATGAAGAGGAAGCAGAAATACTGGTCAGCCTGGTCTCGGCAATGGCAGCACCCACTCAGCGTTTGAGCGACTTTCAGGTATCACGTTTGCAGATGCACATGAGCGATGTCTGGCATAAACACGGTACAAAAATGACTGTTGATGCCATCGCTGATGCACTGCTGGCTGATGATGATGGCCGTGTGAA
Organism: Kistimonas scapharcae; assembly: GCF_039540975.1. NCBI lineage: Bacteria > Pseudomonadati > Pseudomonadota > Gammaproteobacteria > Oceanospirillales > Endozoicomonadaceae > Kistimonas > Kistimonas scapharcae. The sequence continues at coordinate 14,528 of NZ_BAABFL010000130.1, read as the reverse complement.
TGATGTGGGCCATCAGCTGTTTTCCTTCACCTCAAAAGGGGAATATGGGCGTTATTTCAACGGTATCAACAATGTCAGATTTGATAGCCAGTTCAATGTGCTGGAACTGGAGGAATTGAAGTCCAAGAAACACTTGCAATCCGTAGTACTGCTCCAGCTCGTCTATCAAATCCAGCAATGTATGTACCTTGGCGATAAGGCCGTAAAAAAACTGGCGTTGATTGATGAGGCCTGGGACCTACTGGGAAAATCTGAAACGGTAGCGGACTTTCTGGAAACCGGTTTCAGGCGTTTCCGAAAATACAATGGCTCCGGAATCGTTGTTACCCAGTCCGTGATGGACCTGTATAACACTCCGACAGGGCGTGCGATCGCGGAAAACAGCGCCAACATGTACCTTTTAGGTCAGAAAGAGCAATCCATTGAGGCTGTGAAGGAGGAAAAAAAGCTACCACTGTCTGATGGTGGGTATGAACTTCTCAAAACCGTCCGCACTGAATCTGGCCACTACTCTGAAATCTTCTGTTTAACCGACAGGGGTTCTGGTATAGGGCGCCTGATCGTCGATCCGTACCGATTACTCTTGTACTCAACCAACCCTAAAGATGTCGCTGCGATTGACCAGAAACGCAAGCAGCACAACCTGAGCGCAGAGAAGGCCATTAAAGCCGTACTTACCGACCGGGGGCTGATCTAATGTCAAAAATAGACAAACAATGCACGATCTTCGATCTCATCATGGCTTGCGCGGTATGCACCGTTATCTCCATAGGGGGCGCATACCTGGCTTACAGCCATGCTGTTACCCAGTCCGACACGGACGCGCAAAAAATTGTGGTCGTCAATTATGCCGGCCTTATTCGAAACATCCATCCCTCGGTCGCCAATGAAACGGTTGAACAAACCATGATGGAATTGGGGCAAGATCTGGCCAGGATAGCTGAACAGGGCTATCTCGTGCTGGATAACCAGTATGTCATTGCCGGCGGTGATCGATACGAACTGGACCTGAGCAAATACATCAACAGATTGCAGGAAGCAGAGTAAAAGGGATGTCAAAAAGTCAGCCGCTATCACTCTGGTTTGTGACAAAAATGATCTGGGTAGCCATCTTGCTCAGTGTTTTGTTTAGCTACCTGACCGACCGATTCCTGTTTGGGTTTGATCAGCAGGAGCACAAATGTATTCCCGGATACACCTTTTACATTGTCGACAAGCATGACCGGGAACCGGTGCAGCGGGGTGAAACCTTTGCGTTTCTCTCGGCACGAATGGAGCCTCTATATCCGGATGGCGCCACAATGATCAAGGTGGTAGCGGGGCTTCCAGGGGACGATATTTGTGTCACTGAGAAGCAGGTCCTTGTGAATAGCGATCCTATACCGGACATAGACAGCCTGCCCCTCGCCCGGAATATGGGACTTGAACCCCGGGATCTTGCGAGAGCACTAAAGCTTGAGCCTAACTTTTACTGGATGATGGGGCGAACGTCTGACAGCTTCGACAGCCGGTACTGGGGACCTATGCATCAGGTACAGATTGTCGGCAGAGCTTACCCCATATGGTGAACGGAAAAACGCTCACAGGGCTAGCATTCGTCTCATGTATAGGTCTTGCATGGGGCACTCCGCCATCAAATTCTGATTTTGACAGTGTTATTCACGGTATTCGAAGCCAGACAGAGATAATCCAAAAATCTGCCAGGAATGATTTTGATGCATCGTTCATTCCAAAGGCGCCAACAAAAGAAACGATGGATTGGGCGCAAGAGACAACGGATCTGGCGAAGAAGAATGATCGGGGTGTCCCGATAGAATACCGGTCAATTATTGACAATGATCGGGACGATTCCCTGGCAGACTCTAACTCAGACATCGAAATGCTGGTGTTTATTTCAACATCAATGGGCGAAACCAGCATTCGTGGTTTACTTGAATCAATCGCTGGTCAGGACAATGCCGTTGCCATCATCAGAGGACTTCTGCCAGGTGATAAAAGCCTGAACCAGACAATAAAACAACTGCATACATTGATGCAGGGTATTGAACCGATTCCAAATATGATTCTGGATCCCACCCTCTTCCAGAAATACGACATTGACAGTGTTCCTACCGTTGTCGTGCGTTCTCATGATGATGAAAAAGAGCTTGCCCGGTTTTCCGGTGTGTACGGGCTTGAATGGATTAAAGAGCAACTGAATCAAGGTGCCAGTGGTGATATGGGCGCCTACGGTACGGTGGAACATATTGCGGAGCGCAACCTGATTGATGAGATGCAGGAAAGAGCATCAAAACTCGACATTGACAGGATGAAAGCTGAAGCGCGAGCCCGTGTATGGGAAAAATATGACTTCACTGTGTTGCCTTCCGCTATCACTGATAGAACACGTCTAGTAGACCCTACGGTAGTTGTACCGAAAAGCATCAAGGATCATGAGGGAAACACGATTGTTGAATATGGTGTGCTATACAACCCACTCAACAGCATACCTTTTACACGACGACTGGTGATATTCGACGCAACCCAAAAAGAACAAGTCGCTTTTGTACAAAACCTGCCACCCATAGAACAAAAGATGACGGTTTACATGACTACCTCCATTCATCGGGACAATGGTTGGCAGCACCTCAAACAAATCCAGGATCAACTGAATGCGCCTGTTTTTCTATTAAACATGGAGATTGTAAGAACGTTTCAGCTGCAGGCCGTACCTTCTGTTGTAACTGCCAATGAGCATCACTTTATCGTTCAGGAATACGGGGTTGGGCGTGCATAAAAATTTAAAGCGGGTAATAGCCTGTTTGCTCAGTGTCTCTGTCCTTAACCCGATACCGCTACAGGCTGATGACATCGATGCTGATATCAGCCCAACAGAATGCAAGGATTCGGGTGTGTTGTCTGGGAAAATGATCAGCGATATCCCCTGGAACGCCCTGTACCCAATTAAAATTGCAGGGGTCCCAGTCATTAATAAAGGAAAGGCACCGAGGGAAGCCTCAAAAAAACCAGTATGCCTATGCGAAGACAATTTGGGTTTACCGACGCCAGGGGTAACCAATAGCCTTTGGGAGCCAGCACGAATTGTTGAACTGGTTCGATCGCCAGGCTGTTTTATGTCACTTGCTGGCGCCGAGATCGGAATTTCTGACAAGCGAAATCAGGGTACACCAGGACAAAATAGCCCGAGTGCACGGCAGTTAGGTATGTGGCACTACCATTACTATGCATATCCATTGTTGCTGATGCTTGAGATATGGTTCCCCGGGAGATGCAGTGATGGCTACATGGATTTCGATTTGATGTACATGTCTGAACTTGATCCCACATGGTACGACGATGAGCTGTCATTTTTCACGACTCCGGAAGCCGTGCTTTTCACCAATCCAGGGGCTCTTGCCGCTTGTATTCCGGACGCCCTGGCCACAGCCGCAGGGCAGCCCATTCAGGAGCTTTTTTGGTGTATGGGGAATTGGGGAACAATGTACCCATTTACAGGCAATACGCTGGAAAAAGGTGATTTGGCGGCAAACACAAGTCAGGTAGGAACGAAAGCGATCGCTTCGATGCACAGACGGGGATTGGCACGTCTGACAATGGGGGATGATTCATTATGCCGCCCTATTTTATTTCCCACCATTCCAAAACCCCAATACAAAATGTCTATGTTCTATCCAATAGCTGAAACACAGGATACACACTGGATTGGCGAGGCTACCGTTAATTGGGGGATGTGGCGCAATACACCGACTGAGCAGGATGCTGTTTATATACTTTGGCGTTGGCAGGATTGCTGCAACTCCATGCTGTAGCTAACCGCCTGATATATAAGGCTTTTTTATAATGTATGGCCGGCAATGCTTCTAGCGATTCTCATTCTGGCCAGATCACCCAAAACCGGTGTTTCACCCCTGAAACACCTTCCGGCCAGATCACCCAAAACCAATGTTTCACCCCTGAAACACCCTCCGGCCAGATCACCCAAAACCAATGTTTCACCCCTGAAACACCCTCCGGCCAGATCACCCAAAACCGGTGTTTCACCCCTGAAACACCCTCCGGCCAGATCACCCAAAACCGGTGTTTCACCCCTGAAACACCTTCCGGCAAGACCACCCAAAACCGGTGTTTCACCCCTGAAACATCTTTCAACGTGACACAAAAGCGGCAACGATAATTAATCCATAGGACAAAAAAACGGCCTCTCGGCCGTTTTTACATGACAATTTTAAAGTATCTATTTTCTTTTCTTTTTCTTATCAATTTCACTTTGTATGATCTTTAATACGTTATCGATATCAATTTCATCCGTCAGAAATGTTAGTACAGTTTGACCTTTGACAGTGTTACCTATTCTGACGAGTTTTTTATCACCTCTCTTAAGGTACTCAGGAGAGGTCTTCAACGAGGAATCTTGTCTGACAGCTGACTTAAGTATCTTTCTAACATTTTCCTCATCGTAATACGGCCTGCCACCTGCGGCAGCTTCAGCTTTCAGTTCTAAAAGCTGTTCGCATTTACCAATAAGTGCTTTTTCACTGTCTTTATTATTTGTCTGTTTAATAAGCCATTCCGCAACAGACCTAGAAATGTCCGTTGGTTTCGGGAAGGCTTTGATAACAACCTTATTTACCTTCTCGAATAACTGTAAACCTCTGTTAACCTTACTGAGATTTACTCCCAATTCTTCAGCCAAAGAACGTTGAGATGAGTAAACCCCATCGCCTAAAAGACGACTCCAATAACAGCCCAATTCATATAGTGATATCGGGTTCTGTGCATTTTCAGTATTAGATAGTTCCTGAATATCTATATCAGGCACCTCACCCACAAGCGCCTTGTATTTTCTTCCAAGGGATCGAACACAAAACAATCTCCTTGATCCCATAATCAATTCGTATCGCCCATCTTTGGTAGGGCGAGCCATACCTGGTTCGGTCTGACCGTGCATCTTTATGCTTTCAAAGATGTCTGACACGGATATCTCAGACAAAAGCGATTGGTCACGCTGATTGACTGATGAAACAAATATCTGCTCAGGTTCAATCTCAAGTAATTTAAAGCGTACCTTCTGTTTAGAGATAGGCATTTCAAATTCAACTGAATCGCTTGTCTCGTTCTTTTGAGACAAGTCATCAATCTGTTTTTGGCTCTTCTCAAGTTCCTGAGTTTTGATCTCAAGTTGATGGGTTGTTTGAGCTAACTCCTCTTTCAATCTTGTGTTGTCATAGGCCGGTATGCCTTCCTTCGCTACAGCACGGTTTAACAACGTGCGGGGATTTGAAACCCTTTTACGTGGGGCAGGCACTGATGTGTTATCGATCTTCTTATCTAAATCAATACCATATGCTGTACTGATTTTTTCTTTATCGCTCATGCCCCTGCTCCTTCTACCTGCAATTCATTGTCCTGCTGACTATCTACGGCTGTTGAAAACCAAAATGGCTGGATTATATCCCGCAGAATTGGCGTAAATGCTTGTTCCAGCATATTTAGAGCACGATTATATGATGATCGATTATTGATATTTTTCGACACCTCCTCATAGATCGTACACATCAGAGAATCGCGTTTTCCGATCTCATCATTTTTATGGAGTGGATTAGGCAAGCAATACCCTCCAAACGTTTGTTTTATGACCTGCGTTATGCCCTCTGCATAGCTTCGTTCAGAGAACCGAGTAATCATTGTATAAATATCAGGTAGAGCAATATCGATACCGTTATCTATGTAACTTCTTACGTTTTGGGCAGTTGACTGTATGAACTGTAGAGTTGAGGCAAAATCAAGCATTTGTGCTGGAACCGGCATAATGCAGACATCACCCGCAGAAAACTGACAGATAGTAGTTGTAGACAAAGATGGTGTGCCATCAATCAGAACAACATCATAATCGTCATATACCGTCTCAATTCCCTGTCTAAACCGGTTGAGCAAAAACTCCATTTCACTGGGAGTTTGAGCGGCATAAAGCAACTGGGGAAATTGAATATCGATATCCGCATTACCCAGGTTACTACCAATGATGTCAATATTAGGCCAGTGAGTTTTTTTCACTGCATACTTAAGATCCTCATAACCGTATTCACTATCCATGATGAGATAAGGAGCTATGGTGTCTTCATAAGAAGTGTCATAGTCAGGTCTTTGCCCCATGCAAAAAGACAACGTTCCTTGCGGATCTGAGTCAATAAAAAGAACACGATAACCTTGGAGCGCTAGCCATTGGCCTAACAGTAGTGTCAGCGTTGTCTTCCAACTTCCCCCTTTAAAATTTTGGATGGACAGTACGCATGGTTGTCCATTGCCACGTGAAGGTATTAGGTTGTAATGACTACGTATGTCGTTTATTTGAGATAGTGTATAGCCGAGGCGCCGCTGCGATCCGTTACACTCATACATATCGGGAGGCGAGAGTTGTCCATTTTTTTCTTTGCGAGCAATCGTAGTTGAGTTCACACCAACCAATGACGCAACATCCTGAATTCTCCAGCGTCTATTCATTACGCGATTGCGAACAACATCACTGCTGTCGTCAAGCACATGATTAGCTCGATCCTCTCTCATTGTTGCTTCGAGGTTGCGAAGAAAATTCGTTCCTCTTTCGTGAATTGCCTCTATATCTTCTAGATACTTAAGCATGAAGTCGCTCATAAACCCTCCGAGAATATCAGTATTGCCTTGATCTTATATTGAATTATAATTAATGCAGCATATTTTTGTAGTATGCTCTAAATTTAATGCAAGCATACAGGTGACCGGAACAAATGGAACTGTCTGAATATCTCGAACACTCTCAAAAACTTCTTGAACGTGGTGAGAAAACCTATACGGATATTCTGTGCGACGATATGCAGGTAATCTGTAGAGACGACGTTTGTTCAAAAATGGGAGAGCTTAAGGCACCTCTCAACACGATGCTTTCAATGGGGCTAGATCTACTATCTTGCACCGAATGGACGGAGTGTTTTGAGTTATACGTCGATTTATATGTAAAGCGTTTCCCTGGAAAGGAAGGCATTGATGCTCTCAACCTGTCAGCCATTACCCCTGCGCAGTTCAGATTAATTAACCCAGAGGTTTTTAGCGACTTTAACCAGGAGACAAGAGAAAGTATTCCAGTTGAGGTTTTCGCAAATCTACCCGCTGAATACATAAATGCTTATAACAACCTCCTTTTTCCAGACTTAGGGGCCGACAGCCTCCGACTATATACTCACGCCATTATCATGAATGCCCCGTTCCTCCAAAAGAGAAGTCGGACATCTATAAAACAACTGATAAAACATGTTGGCCAGTATACAGTGACCTACACAGCGACTTCTGCGACATCAGAATTACCCAGCGGGGTAGCCTCAAGGCTCTTATGGTACAAAATGGTTTCTGACATCATTATCAAGGACGCCACACATATAGACTTTGGAGACAGCCTGCTGGACCTTATAAAAGAACTTGGCATTACTATACAACGTGGTACCCGCTCGACATTGAAGATATATGCAGCTCAGTTCATTAACCTTCTCGAAATGTCTATCAATATTGAATCTTCATCCAATTCAGCCGTGCATACCAAAGATGAAGACATGCCAGAAACCTACAGATCGAAAAAACTGTTTATCTGTAATGATGTGGATCTGGTTGCAGATAGCTTTGACACGAAGACAGGAAACTTCAACGGCAAGATTGAATATTCTAAAGAGTTCAGAGAGCTCATTAAGAATGATGGTGGTGTTCCAGGTGATAGTAAAATCGTTCTTGAGCTAGCCAAAGAGGGATCTCCTCTGGCCATGGACATTTACTTTTGGGCAAACTACAAAAACTTCCTGATGAAAAGAAGAAATATTTCCTTCATCCCTTTGACATGGAATTCTTTAGCTGAGCAGTTCAGTAGCTCATCCGTTCGTATGGATAACTTCAAAAGGGATTTTAAGAATGCATATAGTATTGTTCAGAAACATTATCGGTTTACGTTACATTTCCCCGAAAAAACAAAACAGCCAGTTAAGCTGTTTAGATCAAACCTTTCCGTTCCTGTTTTGACAAAATAAGCATATCACTGCATTCGGTTAAGACACACTCCAATACCCCTGTAACCGATATCTGTTCCATAAATATCAAACACTAGCGAGTCCTCGCATGCTTTCCTGTTTCTCTTGAACCCCTTCCAAACGGAAGGGTAGGGGAACGGTTAGCCCGATCCAGAATTGGTCTGCTGTATTCTGAATTTCCCATTTTCCTTTTTGAAAACAGGTAACAGTGTTACAGAATTTTAAAAACCTCATATGTAACGTTCAAAATTCAAAGTAATGCCAAATGATATTAAAAACCGAGTACATCAGTTTCCAAAAACACTAAGTAACTCCTAGACAAAGTTGCGCTCACATAGTTTGCACAGCTTATCCACAGAAATCAGTTACATTTGAGGTATTGCAGGTTACATTTGAGGAGACCGACATTACATTTGAGGAAAAAGGCAATACATAAGAGGGAAACGACATTACATATAAGGCTGTATGCATTACATATAAGGATGAGGACTTTCGTCATTCGGCTGGAGACCGCATTCTAAAAGGGTTGTAGAGTGATTGACTATATCACCTAGTAGTTATCTAGTAGTCCTTTCTAGTAGCTTCTCTAATAGTTCTTCTAATAGCTTTTCTAGTAGCAAGCTCAATAAGAGTAAAGAAAGCATCAGTCTTGAAAAACTCACGTCTTTTTTTCTCACCGTTCAACCATGTTGAACGAATCGGGAATTTCGAAAATCCAGAAAAGGTAAGATGCCACTTTGCTTCATAGTTCAGAGGGGCGTCAGTGGTTTCCAGGAAGGCACTAAAGGCAATTAGCTACTGTCTATTATTGACAATGGGGAATTATGCCGTTTTTCCCACTATCGCAACTGCCCGGACCAGCATGACCTTTCAGGAAGCGGCCAAGGCTGGTGAGAGCATGGGCTTCGATGGCTTGAGCAACTTCCAGCACGCAGAAGATGGCGGGAACAATAACCTGATTTTTCCTGGCTCAGATGAACCTCTGGATATTAATACGCTTTTCCCCGGCTCATCAGAGATCACCCCCGAAGACCTGAAAAACCTCTATGGTGATGACTACTCTATTCTCCAGCAGGGGATGGATAACTATCAGTCATTGCATGAACAGGAAAATGACTCCGATCCATACAAGCAAGCTTTCGACACATCATACGAGATATATGGGCGCCAAAAGGTAGACATGTCGAATGACCCGATATGGGGAAAAACTGACGAGGTACTCAGCAACCTTGAGCAGATCGCCAAAGAGTTCACCGATTGCACTATTGAGCAGAGCACTACGAGCGGAAATAACAACAAAACCCATGTTCCAATACTTAAAAATTGCGATCGTCTGAATCTTCTTCCAGGCTCATGTGAAATCCGACATGACATTACCACTGCAATTGATGACTTTGAGGTCAAAATCGCAGCCAATGGGCGTAATTACCTGACAGTTGTGGCAAACCTCAAAGAAGGAACCTTCTCACGAGTCAGTCCTACAGATGGTACGCGGTTCGATCAAGTAATACCGACACTTGATTACGACAAAATATGCAATTCTGAAGATGGCCCAATGAACATTAAGTTTGTTGCAGCTTATGACTGGCCTGAGAGTGATGTAGGGGGAGGCTATCAGGACAGTACTGTCTGGTATCGAGTCCTGGAAATGCCTACCTGCGAAAATAATCTAACCACTAAGTTGCAGATCCAGGATCACCAGGTTGGGGATGACTTAATTTGGAAGCTCTCTGGAAAATTCCGCTTCTACATGACGGCGGTCACAAGTGACAGGTGGTTTCCTGAAGAATGTATTGATGCAGTTAAAAAAATTGATGATGGCTTCTGTTCCGGAACCTATGCATGCACGAAAACATTACATCCCGATGATAAAAACTGCGTTGAATTAAACGGCGTAAAGATCTGCGAATCTGATCTTCAACCATCTCCCGTTCCAGGCATATCCCGCTTCTGCCAGACCATATCCGTAAATACGGACTGTGATTTTGCTGTTGGCGAAATCTGTTGGGAAAACATGGACGGGGAAGAGGTCTGCCAAGAAAACACGGGAGATAACGACAATTGTGCAAAGTATCGAGAAGACCCGCAGTGTGGATACATCAAATCTGAATGTGTAGGGGGGGCAGAGGGCAGTAGTGGAGAGTGCTATGTCTATGAGGACACCTACGACTGTGGGTATGACGTAGAAATGCCTGGCTCGGGAGAAACAGAAGATGTTCTTGTCTGCGCTGGTGAGATTCAATGTATAGATGGTAGTTGCGCCAAACCGCCGAGTGATGGACCGAACAATAGCTTTGCAGAGGCAGTGGCTTATCTTCAGATGTTGCAACATGCCGGTAAAGATATGTATTGCGACGATGAAGCTGATGAGACTGGCGGTGATGCAAATGTCGTAGAAGGGCAGTGCTTTATATTCATGCCCATGCTTGAAAACGACGAATCATTCTGCAAGATCGCAGTCGGAGGTGTTCAGAATTGCTGTGATGCTCCGAAGGGAATAGGGCTTGGGGAATATCTGACAATGATATCCACGGCAATGAAGATCGATTCCTTTGTTGGTAGCCAGGGATTGATCGGTGACTATCATGGAGCCTGGGTTGCTGTTCAAAAGGCCGCAATTGCGGGACTGGAAGCCATTGGACAAACCTTTGCCTCAGCAGCAGACGCGACCTCGGCTATGAGCAAAGTCATTGGCGATAATATCGAAAAGGGGTTCATGCATGAGTTTGAGCAATATCTGCTGGAGCAAACCTATGAAATGATGGCTGAGGCATTTGGGGCAGAAGCGGCCGCAATGTTTGTTGCGGAAAAACAAGTAGAAGATCAAGCAACAGGTCAAGTTACTACGCAATTAGGAGCTGGCCCAGCTGCATCAGCAATGATGTATGTCTACTACGCATATATGGCGTATGTCGTGTTCACCCTCATGGTAGAGATGATATGGGAGTGTACGGAAGAAGAATTCCAGTTAGCCAGCCAGGTAGAACTGCAAAGCTGTCATTATCTTGGTTCCTATTGTGCAGACAAGGTACTGGGAAGTTGCATTGAGAAGCATAAGGCCTACTGCTGTTATACAACGCCGCTTGCACGCATCATGCATGAACAGGTCAGACCACAGATAGGATTGTCCTGGGGAACAGCGGAGCACCCGAATTGCCAAGGAATACCGGTTAATGATTTGGAGAAGGTTGACTGGGATAAAGTCGATCTCGATGAGTGGATAGCAATTCAGGTTCGTGAAGGCGTCTTTCCTGATCCTGCCAGTGAAAACATAGAGTCCATGACGGGCTATGGTGCAGCCATCAATACGGGAGGGGCTGATCGGGATAATTCAGCCGTACGAACCCAAATCCGTTTGGGTGACACCGATATTGATGCCCAGCGACGGAATATATACGAGGAAATGTACGGCAAAATCCCGGCGTCAAGCCAGGAACAGCAGCCATCGAACAAGGTGCCTGTTTACGGGTGTGAAGAAACAGGTGCCCGGTATGACAAGGAAAACAAGACCTGTAGCAAGCGTGAAGTGGTGATTGTTGATCCAGACGTTCTACTCGCATGCTCCAGAATTGACGGTCAGGCACCAGAGATTGATGTCGACAATAAACTATGCCGTTACGGAAGCGAAGGCGGGTTAATCGCAGATAAAGTCTTAGCCACGGGTCAGACCGATAATTTTTCTGAATGGATATATGATGAGTGCTGGTCACAGTTTTATGGCAGTTGCGCTAACGCCTTCAGTAAACAGGATATGCTGGAACTGTCCAGCAAGCATCCGGTAGAGGTATGCCGCACCATCAGTGGTAATACTTACAAGGAAATGCATGCAGGGGGATGGGATGGCTTCTACTTCTTTGATATGGATCGTCCAAATCGTAAGATTTCATATGTAGAGTGTGTGCCCGATATCTCTTATCAAGAGTTACCCGCAGAGGAACTGGCCGGCAATGCAGAATGTCCGGAAAATCAGGTCTGCGAGCTTCTGGAAGGGGAGTGTCCGACGGATTCAGTGACAACCAGCACTGGACACTGCAAGACAGAACAGTGGGTCACATACCCTGCCGATGTTATCGATCAGCTGTATTCCTGTCCTGATGGCTGGATGTTGAGTGCTGACAAGCAAACCTGCTCTAAATCGTCATCCGAGTGGATCCCCGGCGGTAACGCATAACCATAAGGGCTACGGCCAGTCCGTAGCCCTTGCATTCTCACAAAAACGAATACACTGGCACTAAACCAACAGGAGATAGAAACATGTCTGCCGTACTGTATGGGAAAAATTCACTCGTAGGGCTGCTAGCCGTCCTACTGGTGGGATGTAGTAGCTTCTCTCCGACCAAAAGCTACATCAGTGAACCCAATGAAAGCCTGGCTTTGAGCGTTGCCAATGCCAGTGGCTTGAACGACAAAGGGAAATTGAAAGATGTCACTCAGGAACAGGTTAAGCAGGCCATTGAAAAGAATGGAAATGGTGTCGGTGATGTCAGTGTTGCCAGTTCTGCTTTATTCGCTTCCGGTATGGCTGCTCCGCTGCCAGGGTTTTCATCATTAGGATCGGCGGGATTTGCTCTTTTGCCGATGTTTCTTGGGTCTGAACTTCCAGCGTATACCAGTTCAAGGTGGATTGTCTGGATGCCAAAGGAAGTTATGACTCCTGATCAGGCAAGTGAAAAACTTATCAAACTGATGCAGACAGCTATAACTGAGGAATATCCAGATGTGAATATTAGCTTTACCGCCAAGTATGGCAAAATATTAGCTGATGAATCACAATTGCTGAGCAATAATCCTATTGATGCAAAGGCACCTGAATTTCTAGGCAGTTATGATGCATATGGTTGGGGATTATCAAGTACGGCTATTTATACAACAACTAAAGGAAAGCTTCAGTTGTTTTTAGGGCCTTGCTATGAAGGAAACAAGGAAGTTGGTGATATGGACATGATTACAGAAAAGGTAAGGCAATGTTATATGCGTGTAACTAAGCATTTGCCTTCATGGATTTATTATTATCATGTTGGTGCAAATAAAACACCTGCAATTCTTAATCAAGGTAAAATATTTAATTTCATAGAGCCTGCCGCTGACAAATATGCAGCTCATTCGAGCTACTAGAATAATCATACCTTCATTGAAGCCATTGACCTTTGGCTTCAATGAAGGAGTAGTGCTGTTATTAGCCTGAATAACCTAACAAAATTAAACGAAAATATACCAGGAGTTAGAGATGTCTGCCGTACTGTATGGGAAGGGGATAATCGGCGGGGCTATAGCCTTGCTGCTAACCGGTTGTATGACCAATTTTATGGAAAAGCCGTACCCCTATGATTACGAAAAAAGCTCGGCACTGAATGTCCTGACTGCCAGTGGCATTGTGGCTGATAGTGCACCACAGGTTGACGATACACCCCAATGGTACATTGAAAGCCTGAAGCGTCGGGCGGCCAAAGAGGGCAAGCAGATTGAATCACCCTCTGAGGTGGCAACATCCGGTACAGGTGTTTCCGGTGACACCAGCTTAAACGTAGTCGGCGGCAGTTTGTTCGCGACAGGAACAGCTACTGCGCTTCCTGGCTTCTCATCTATGGGGTCTGCGGCATTTTTTATGTTGCCGAGCCTGCTCGATACGAAGGTATGGCCGTATCAATATAGTTCCTGGGTAATATGGATGCCTGTTGATGGTAAAACGCCCGAACAGGCACAGGCAGAAGTTACTGGTGTTTTTGAGGACTTATTGGTTAAAAAATTCCCTAAGCATGAAATTTATGCGCCACAGGGAACATTGTTAAAACATGAGCATATCGTTGTTGATGCATTCATGAAATTAAGAAAAAAAGGAAGTCTACCCGATAACATTGCATATATATCAATACAAAAGCCAGCTATTGGTAAGCTTCCAGAATGGCTTGGTGAAGGCGATGCATATGTTTGGGGTGTTCGACCTCATAAACAAACAATTCCGCCATCAGGGGAAGGGTATTTGCAAATGTCTGTATCGGGCTGCACGTTTAATGTGGAGCGCGAAGAAGGATACTTTGATTATATAGTACCTAACTCGAATCTTGATGAAGTACGTAAATGCTATTTAGATCTCACTACTGAACTACCTGAAAACTATTATTTCTATGCTTCACCACGAAAGTCTTTTGTTCAGTACTTTAAGAATGAGCGTGAAACATCATACAGCACGTTTGGTAACCATCCATTTCATCGCAGTAAGATGATTTTTAATGATACAACAGGTGGCCGTTACCCGCTGATCATGAACCAAGGGCGTGCCTTTTTCTTCATTGAGCCGACAAAGGATGTTCAGCAGGCCAGGACCGGTATGGATCTTTTGTTGAGCAAAGAACGCTTGGCAGAGGTTAAGAAAGTCCGGGCAGCAGGCAAATACACTACAGTTGTCAGCACCGATTTAAAATGTCCACCTTTCACCGATCCAAAATGACCTGTGTGAGATGATAATCTAATCAGATTATCGTA
>NZ_BAABFL010000129.1:0-23727 GCF_039540975.1 Kistimonas scapharcae | reverse complement strand
TTTTGTGCAAAAACTGTACTCTGTTGCCAAAAGTACGGCCAGCTTGCTCACATTCCCAAGGTTAAGCGGGATTTAAGGATATTGGGGGTCAGCTTGACAACGACGGGCAGGCGGGTATGTTTTTTGGCCCATTGGGTTACCATCGTCACATAATCGGGCACCTGCCCAACGGCGGAGCCCATGCCGCGTTCGGGCATGCCATGGGGACAGCCGAAGTTCAGTTCGACACCGTCAGCACCGGTGGCTTCGACCTGCTTGAGAATACGTTGCCAGGCCTCTTCCTCGCAGGGAACCATCAGGGACACGATCAGACCTCGATCCGGCCAGTCCCGCTTGACTTGGCTAATCTCATCCAGGTTGACCTGCAACGGGCGATCGGTGATGAGTTCGATATTGTTGATGCCGATGATCTGCCGATCCGGTCCGTAATGGGCGGAATACCGTGAGGCAACATTGACGATGGGTGGGTCTTCACAGAGTGTTTTCCATACGACACCCCCCCAGCCGGCCTCATAGGCACGGACGACGTTGTACGCCTTGTCGGTGGGTGGTGCGGATGCCAGCCAGAACGGGTTGGGGGATGCTATACCAAGAAAACGGGTCGTTAAATCAGCCATAATTACTGCCCCTCCTGCGCTTTCAGGTCCTCATCAATTGCCAGGGCTGCCAGTTTGCCGTGTTGTACCGCCACAACGGCCAGGTCATCATCACGGTCTGCACAGTCCCCGCCGGCATACACGTTTTTCAGCGATGTTCTGAACTGATCATCCACATGGATTCGTCCATTGGACAGTTGCAGAGTTTCATCATCATCGAATGGCTCCGGGATGAAGGCCTGTCCGGTCGCCTTGAAGACCATGTCAGCGGGCAGTGTGAAGTATTCTCCCGTACCCGAGAGGTTACCCTGCTCATCGGTATAAGTGCGCTCGAATTCGACACCGGTCACAGCATCATTGGTGTGAAGGACGCGAGTGGGTCTGGCGTGATGGCGCAATGTGACGCCATGGTCTTTAGCGACATGCTGTTCATGGTCCGTTGCTGACATGTGTTCTGGACCACGGCGGTAAACCATCGTGACTTCCTCGGCACCCAGCTGCCTGCTTTGTGTGGCGATATCCACAGCGGTATTACCAGCGCCAATGACAACCACACGTCGTCCGACAGGCAATTTCGCCAGGTCATCGCATTGGCGCAGTTCTGCGATGTAATCAACAGCGCTGCGTACCGCTTCACGGTCTTCACCATCGATCTTCAGGTGATTGACGGCCTGCAGGCCTGCGGCGATGAAGACGGCATCATATTCCCTGCGCAGTTCAGACAGTGGTATATCTCGCCCGATTGCGGTTCCACAGCGAAGTTCAATGCCCCCAATGCCCATGAGGTACCGGATCTCTTCATCGACGGTGTCCTGTGACAGTTTGTAGCGGGCGATGCCATAAGCGTTCAGGCCGCCGGGCTTATCGGCTGCTTCAAAGATGATGGTATCGTGCCCCTTGCTGGCGAGGTGCCATGCGGCGGACAGCCCGGCGGGACCTGAGCCAATAATGGCTATTTGTTTCCCGGTCGACGGTGCTCGACTGACCGGCTGTGCGGATTTGTCGCGTCGATGATCCAGCGCATACCGCTGTAGCTGACCAATTAACACGGGGCGGCACTCCTGTTCTTGATTACGCACACAGGCCTGTTCGCACAGAATTTCCACCGGGCAGATACGCGCACAACTCGCGCCCAGAATATTCGAAGCCAGAATTGTATTGGCTGCGCCATCAATATTCCCGGTATTGATGCCTCGGATAAAACCGGGAATATCAATGCTGGTCGGGCAGGCAGTGATGCAGGGGGCATCGTAGCAGAACAGGCAACGTGCACTTTCGACCTGTGCCTGCAGGGTGGTCAACGGTGGTTTGATGTCGGCGAAGTTCTTGTCGTATTCAGCTGCAGTCAGTCGTCCACCACTGATGTCCGCAAAGGCTTTCATGGGAAGGCTCCTCAAATCAGCGTGTTATTGTTCTTTGCTTCAGAAGCTATCAGAACACGTCTGTGTTATCACGGTGTTTTAGTTATAGACGCATGCTGCCAAGAAGGCATGAAAGCAGATAATGTGCCATTCCTGCGTACCCGGACAGGAATATTGTTTCCCGCTGGAATTGCGCTGTTATCGCCAAAGAGGAATACTAGAGGTTTGATATAGGTGGCTGCTGTCGTATCAATGAGAGTGTTAGATCATTGTGCAGTCGGAACATCAAGCATCCAGTTACGGGGCATGGAGCATGGACACCAGCACAATTACAAAAAAGAGTGGGGTTCTGCCTGTACCGAAGACGGCACATAAGGCGGCAATCCGGGAAGCGAATGTTCGTAAAATCCTGGCGGCGGCTACCCGCTGTTTTGCCACCAATGGCTTTAAGGGAACCAGCACCGGTGACATTGCCCGACTGGCCAATCTGCCTAAATCCAATGTGCATTATTATTTTCCTTCCAAACAGGATCTCTACCTTGAAGTCCTGAAGGCGACTGCAGAAGCCTGGATGCAGGATGCGGATGTCTTTCTCTCAGAGCATGATCCTGCACAGTCCCTGATGCACTATATCACCCAGAAATGCCGTGCCAGCCTGGAGAACCCGGAAGGTTCCCGTCTCTGGGCCAACGAGGTGATCAGTGGTGCACCGTTTGTCAGTGACTACATTACCAGCGAAGTGAAACCCTGGCTGGAACAGTGTGTTGCGGTGATAGACCAGTGGCAGCGGGATAAACTGATAGCCCCGGTGGATGGCCGACAACTGATGTACATGATCTGGGCCAGTACCCAGCACTTTGCGGATTTCGCCGCGCAGATCAAGCTACTGGGTGATAAAGAGAAATCATGGGAATCTCAGGTGCAAGATGGGCATCGTACACTGGTAACCACACTCTTGCGAGGACTGGGGTTAACCGTGCCTGATACCATTTCTGGCCTCATTGTCTGAAGTTGGGCAACCGGTTGTTAACGGTTGCCCCGATCTGGGTTTATCTACCGACTGCCTGTAGCGGATTTTGTTCAGCACGTTTTCTCAGAACATCATAGACCGGTGGATAGGCGGGGCGTGTGATGTACGTCCCTCTGCCGGGCTCTGCATGCAGTTCGCCTTCAGACCATACAACCTCTCCCTGACTGACGGTTGTATTGGCAACACCTGTAACCGTCATGCCTTCGAAAATATTGAAATCAACGTTCTGGTGATGGGTGCGCGCTGAAATCGTGCGGCTGGCTGCAGGATCCCAGACGACGATATCGGCATCTGAGCCCGGAGCAATCAGGCCTTTTCTTGGGTAGATGTTGAATATCTGGGCGGCGTTGGTTGAAGTGGCGGCCACAAACTCAGGCACGGACAGGCGGCCCGTATTGACGCCGGCATCCCACAACACGCTCATGCGATCCTCAATACCGGCGGCGCCATTGGGGATCTTGGTGAAATCGTCCCGCCCCATGGCTTTCTGTTCGTTGCAGAAGCAGCAATGGTCCGTCGCTGTTGTTTGCAGGGTGCCGCACTGGAGGGCTTTCCATAACGCATCCTGATGTTCCTTGCTACGAAATGGCGGACTCATCACATGGGCTGCGGCTTTTTCCCAGTCAGGATCACGATAAACACTGTCGTCAATAATCAGGTGGCCGGCCAGAACCTCACCAAACGCTTTCATGCCTTTTGAACGGGCATAGGCGATTTCATCCGCAGCATCCTGGGTAGACACGTGGACAATGTAGATGGGCGCACCCAGCGTGCCGGCTATCCGTATGGCGCGGCTGGCGGCCTCCCCTTCGACCAGTGGCGGACGGGAGAGTGGATGGGCTTCCGGGCCTGTCAGTCCTTCCCTGAGCAGTTTCTGCTGAAGATGCCAGACCAGTTCGCCATTTTCAGCATGCACAGTGGGAATAGCGCCTAATTCCAGGCAGCGGTTAAAGCTGGCGACCAGAATGTCGTCCGGCGCCATGATGGCGCCCTTGTAGGCCATGAAGTGCTTAAAACTGTTGACGCCATGGTCTCGAACCAGTGTGCCCATGTCCTCGTACACGCTGTCATCCCACCAGGTCACCGCGACATGAAAGGCGTAGTCAGAGGCGGCTTTTTCTGCCCATCCACGCCATTTATGGAAAGCATCCAGCAGCCGTTCGCCGGGAGCCGGAATCACAAAATCGATAATGCTGGTCGTACCGCCGGCAAGTCCTGCGCAGGTGCCAGTGTAAAAATCTTCACTCGCCACGGTTCCCATAAATGGCAGTTGCATATGGGTATGGGGGTCAATGCCGCCGGGCATGACATAGCAACCATCGGCATTGACAATGTCACAACCAGTGGGTGGTTCCAGTGAGTCTTCGACGGCCACTATCCGGCCGTTTTCACAGAGTACGTCTGCACGGAACGTACGGTCATGGTTGGCGACAGTGCCGCCCTGAATCAAGAGTGTCATGACAGGCCTCCTTATTCGGACTGGGTCAGTCGGTGATACTGGTCGGGACGACGATCACGAAAGAATTGCCACTGGTTGCGGACATCCAGCACCTGTTGCATATCCAGGTCATGAATCAGCAGCTCGTCGTCGGTTTCGCTGGCCTGGGCTTCAATGGTTCCCCGGGGATTGACGAAATAGGAGGAACCATAGAATTCACCAATATCCCAGGGGGACTCAGTCCCGACACGGTTGATGGCGGCGATGTAGCAGCCGTTGGCCGCAGCGGCTGCAGGCTGTTCCAGTTCCCACAGGTACTGAGAGAGCCCCTTCACGGTTGCAGACGGGTTAAAAATGATTTCAGCACCGTTCAATGCCAGGGCTCGCCAGCCTTCCGGAAAGTGGCGGTCGTAACAGATATAAACGCCGATTTTCCCATATCGGGTCTCAAACACCGGCCAGCCGGAACTGCCGGGTTTGAAAAAGAACTTCTCCCAGAAACCGGCGACCTGCGGGATGTGGGTTTTTCGGTATTTGCCCAGGTAACTGCCATCCGCATCAATGACTGCTGCCGTGTTGTAGTAGACGCCGGTCATTGCCTGTTCAAAGAGCGGGACGATGATGACCATTTGGTGCTTTCTGGCATATTCCTGCATGAGTTTTGTTGTCGGGCCATCGGGAACGGTTTCGGCCGCCGCGTACCAGCGGATATCTTGGCTGGGGCAGAAATAAGGTAGGGTAAAGACTTCCTGAAAGCAGAGTATGTTGACGCCGGCTTGGCCGGCCTGCTCTATGTAGGGAACGTGTGCTTCCAGCATCACCTTGCGAATCTGTTCCGGTGATTCACGGGTATCTGCCTTCAGCCCCAGTTGGATGAGTCCACAGCGAAGTGTCGACATGGTCTGATCTCCTCATGTTGTCCTTACTGTCCGGATCTCTCAGACGAGTCCGGTGCGGCCGGTCGCATCGGCCAGCTCTACTGCACAACTTCAGAGCATCGTTTGTTCAATGGTTCTTGAGAGCGTGCTCATTCCTTGTGTGGAGAGTGAGTGTAGTCATTGAAATCAAGGCCGTGTTGGAGAGCGGTTTTGACTGGTGACGGCATCAGCAGACTTGTTTTGTGAGCAGGATGTCCAGGCACGGCAGGTAGGGATTATGCAGCTACCATGCCATACCTGAATGGATGGACAGGAACGGTGGGAGGCGTTAAATCAGTTCCACCATTGATAGAAGTGGTGTACCGGCCCATGGCCTTTGCCGATTGTCAGGCTGTCTGCATGGGCAATGGCTTCGGAGATGTAGTCCTTGGCCGTTTTAACGGCGTCGGGCAGAGAGAACCCGCGGGCCAGAAGGGCCGTGATCGCTGACGATAACGTGCAACCGGTACCGTGGGTATTCTGGGTTTGAATACGTTGGGAACGGAGATGGTAGATGTCTGTGCCATCGAACAGAATGTCTGTGCTCTCGGCTTCTGTCAGGTGTCCCCCTTTGACCAGAACAGCCTGACAGCCCAGGGCCATTAACGGTTCCACCATCTTTTCCATATCACTGGATGTTTCGGGTACCGGACAGCCGAGCAGGACGGCGGCTTCCATCATGTTTGGCGTGATCAGGCTGGCCATCGGGATAAGGCGCGCCTTGAGTGTGGCTATCGCCTCATCCTGCAGCAGCCGGTCACCGCTGGTGGCGACCATGACCGGATCCAGCACGATAGGCTTGTTGCGCTGGCCTTCAAGCCCGTCGGCGACCGCGTTGATGCTGTCGGTACGGCTCAGCATGCCAATCTTGATGGCCTGTACTGGGATGTCTGAGAACACAGATTCCATCTGCTGGCGGATGAACGCTGGCTCTACATCGGCAATGCCCTGCACCCCTTGAGTGTTCTGGGCAGTCAGCGCAGTGATGACCGAGCAGCCATACGCGCCAAGTGCAGAGAAAGCCTTGAGATCTGCTTGAATACCGGCGCCGCCACCACTGTCAGAGCCGGCGATTGTCAGGGCAATGGGTGTTGTCATGAAGGCATTCATTGTGAGTTGCAAATGAGGCTGGGTAGTGTGGCGTATTTAGTACAGATTGGAAACCTGCTTGTATTTTGTGATCTGGTTGCAGCCTTTACCCATCAATGGTGATGATCTCAACCATAAAAAAACGACTATGCAGCCGTTTTTTTATGATGGCATCTAAAGCAGGTTATAAATCCGGATGTTCATTGTAAGAACAGCCCAGGCAGCGAACGAAAGTTGCTTTGGCGGGCTCCAGAACGAGCTTGTCAGCGGCTTGGTTGATGTTTCCGCCGAGCGCTGAGAAAGGGGAACTAACGATAAAGATCGCGGTACCGACGGCGGTTGTGACCAGAAGCAGGGGACGCGCCAGAAAAAGATCCGCCGTCATGGAGAAGAATCCGGGATTTTCATTACGGGCCTGAAGGGTGTTCTTGTTCACTTCCTGCATTTGGACGTCACCTTCACTGGCCTGCGCTGGTGAAGTAAAGAGCAGGACAGCCGTCAAAAGTGCAGTCACTACTGCGAGAAATCGCTTTTTCATGGGATTGTCGCCTCCCCGGCCCGAATGTGATCGTTATTTAATTTATGTCTCAATTATATCAGTTATCTTGGCCGACGGTATGGATTGTCAAGTTTTCTCAGCCAGATTCAGGATTGAATGAGAACCGGTTAATAGTTTTCCTGTATGAACTGATCCAGCTTGTCCGCGATAATGCCATGCGCGAAAGTCGTTGGGTGTAGATCGTCAAAGAAAAGCATGCCTGCACAGTCGGGGCTGTTACGAAGGTGGCGTATTGGGGGGGATGGCATTTTGGCCACTTTTCGATTCACCGGCAAGATGCCTTCCTCTAAGGAGGCTGTAGCTTCGGGGGGGGCTGTGTGATTTCGCCACATTCTGCCGGTATAGCAGGGCGTGGTTGCATCGCTAAGTCCATAGTGATCAGGAAATGTCAGAATATTCTCAAAGACGGCATACGCATCGTAAATCTGGATGAAGTCAGATGGAAGCAGGCTCAGTAAGGTTTCTTCAAGCCGTTGATTATGACTCATCGTGAGCAGGTGTAAACGATCCGTATCCTTTTCCTTTTTTGCCAGGGGGGTTTGGGACATATCAGGTAAATTGATAACCAGAACCTGCTGGGCACCTTTCAGGCGGAGGCGTAAGATTTCTAGATAAAGTTCACGGACAGCCCGCTCCATGTCATGCTGAGTGATCCAGTCATAGGCGATGTAATCATTGCCGCCCAGCCAGATAATCACAAGATCTGTCGGCAGAAAGACATCACTTTTAAGAAAGTGGGTAATCTCTTCGCCCAGATAGGTAATGTAGAGATACACGATACCAAGGCTGTACTTGCTGTAGTTGACCAGCGTTGCGCCGCCCTCAGACAGATTCTTGATGACATAACGATCAGAAAGAATATCGGTCCAGACTGGTCCATTGCTGAACCGGCCATACCAGTACGGGGGGGAAACAGGAATTTTATCATGGAAAAATTCATAGAGTCTCCCTTGGTCAGACAGACTGTCCCCAAAGATCACCAAGCGATTGATATTAGTGGCATGGGTTGATGGCGTTGTGAAAATGGATACACATAGACAGATAAGCAGAGCGAACGTGACACGTATGATCATCGGGGTAGTTGGCTCCATATGTCAGAAGATTGTAGGATGCCAATAAGGCATTGTGGCAAAGCATTAGGCGTGATGAATGACACGACAGTGCACCAGAAATGGGAACAGGCTACAGCGTCGTTATTATGAAGATGAATGCTGTTTACTGTCGGTAGTGTAGACGGATATAGGTATCCAGATACTTGGCAGATTGTTGATGTGCACTATGGGTGGGATGAATGGCATCCATATAGACATAACCGTCACAATTCGGCGTGGGTGTCCATAAACCTCGGTAAGAAGGCGTTGATGTCAGCTGGGTTGTGGCAGTCAGGCTTCGCATCAACGCCTGTTCTCCATCGTCAGGATTACTGGCGAGTGCTTCTGCAGACTGACTCCAGGGGATTCCCCAATAATCACCGGTATAACAGGCTTCCCGGGTATGCTGAAAACCATAATCTTCAGGCGATGCCATGAAATGGTCGAATATGCTGGCAGCATCAAAGATCTGTACCGTGTCAGGGGAAAATGCCTGGTCAAAGACCATTTTCATGCGCGTGTTGTGGTATTCGGTGACATCTGACATCCGTTGTGCGACACCTTCCTTGTTAGCGATGGGCGACATTCCCATGTCTGGCAGGTTAATGGCCAGAATATGTTTGGCACCCAGTCGTTCGATACGCCGGATCTGGATGACCTGCTCCAGAATGACACGCTCAATGTCTTCAGGCCGTGTCCAGTGATAGGTGAGATAGTCGTTGCCGCCAATCCAGATGATTACCAGATCATCAGGACGGAAGGATGACTTCTCAAGGAACTGGTCAATTTCATTTTCCAGGTGATTGGCCACTTTGTATTTTATGTCACTGCTGAAACGACGGTAATTGACGGCGGAAGCTCCGCCCTCTGCTTCGTTAACGAGAGGGTAGGTTTTGGCCAGGATATCGGTCCAGACGGGGCCATTGCTAAACCGCCCTTTCCAGTAGGGTGGGGAAATGGGCATGGCGCCATTGACCTTGTCATGAAGTTTCCCCTGATCAGACAGGCTGTCTCCAAAGACAACCAGCCGTTGAATGGTCAGGTCTTCGCTCGCGTGTACCTGACCAAGTAAGCAGGTTATAAGGGTGAGTAATAAGAAAAATCGCTGCATCCTGTCACACTACAATGGAGGCCAATGTCATATAACATTTGACCTTGGGTGACCGATAAGGTTCCCGTTTTTAGCGTTGACATTGTGGGCAGAAGCACGTTGACCGGTTACCGAGCCTGACTTCCCGGATGGCGGTGCCGCAGGTCGTGCAGGGTTCGCCAGCCCGGCCGTACATGGCCAGTTCTATGCGAAAATACCCCGGTTTCCCATCACCGCCGACAAAGTCCCTGAGGGTGGTTCCGCCTTGTGCAATCGCCCTAATGAGAACGTTACGAATAGCCTTCTCAAGTCGCTGGTAGCGGGCGAGGGATATTCGTCCAGCAGGGCGATCCGGGCGAATCCCGGCCTTGAAGAGCGCTTCATTGGCATAGATATTCCCGACACCGACCACGATGTGATTATCCATGATGAACGTTTTGACGGCCTGTTTACGGTTACGGGACTGCTGATACAGGGTCTCTCCGGTAAACAGTGATGAGAGGGGTTCAGGCCCCAGTGTTTGGATCAGGGGGTGGCCATGAATCGCTTCACGGGTCCATAACATGGCGCCAAAACGACGGGGGTCGGTGAAGCGCAACAGGTTGCCGGTTTCCAGCACCAGGTCAATATGGTCGTGTTTCATCACAGGGGTATTGGCCGGGAGAATGCGCAGGCACCCCGACATACCAAGGTGAATCATCAGTGTGCCGTTATCGGTTGGCAGCAACAGGTACTTGGCCCGGCGCTGGACGTCGTTGATGGTTTGTCCCTCAAGCATAGCGGGCAGTGCAGAGGGGACGGGCCAGCGCAACCTGGATTCCCTGACAATGACCCGTTCAACACGATGGTGACGGATATGGGGCAGAATGCCCCGTCGGGTCGTCTCAACTTCAGGCAACTCGGGCATGTGGACAGTTTCCAGTCATGGATGATTAACAGTGCACAATAACAGTACGAGGCAGGTTGTAAACAGTTTGGCTGAGTAAGCCTCTGGATGAGTTGTGGATAACTTTTCTCACAGGGCATGGACGGCTGACTGCAAACGATTGGTTAAAAAACAACCGGCTATTGAAGCCGGCTATTGGATATGTGAAAAAGCTCGACAGCATCAGGCGCTGTTGCTGTTTCTTCGCGCTTCTGCCAAAGCGATGCGAGCCGCACGAAGGACACGACGTTGTTGTGCCAGATCCTTGCGAACTTGTCGGTACGTCTTGAGTTCTTCCCTGGCATTGGTCAGTGCAGAACGCCATTGGGTAACCGCCTGATAATAGGACAGTTGTCCACGGCTCCATTGCGTGAAGACATTCCTCAGACGTTGAATGTGTTCACGAAAACGCTGTCGGCTTTGTTTGAGTTCATTGCGTAAAGCCTGCATACGCTGTCGCGCTTCGTTGTACTTGTTCTCAGCAGCCTGAAGGCCTGCGGCTTGATCCTCATCAGGTGCTTTGAGTGTTGGGTAAAAGGCTTCAACAATCGGCGTTGTGTGTTTGAGGGTATAAACCGCATCGGCACCATTCGTCGGATCTTCTTTGTCCACACCGCAAGGCTTACCGCGACAGTCCAGAGAGGGGCTGGAGAACTTGTAGATTTTTCCGGACCAGTAGTTCACGTTATAGGCTGACTGATAAGCCATCACTGTTGTGAACTCACCGTGGACGCCATGGCCGACAGAGTGATCCCAGGTGCCCTTGCTGCCCTGTGCGCGGGAATGGCTGAGCCCAAGGTTATGACCGACTTCGTGCGCGGTGACATAGTCCCCACACGTGGAGGCGGTGACATGACTGTACATGTAGCTTTTGTAGGCAGACAGGTTTCCCTGACGGCCCTTGCCGCCCACATAGGCGACGCCGCAGCTTTTGTGCTGGCTGCTGTAGGGGCGCATCAGAATCACAACATCGGCACGGTGCTTTTCACGCAACGTGTGTGTGTCTGAGAACGCCGGGTCACGGCGAAAGGCCATGTCACTCAGGGCGGTGCCGGCATC
Source organism: Kistimonas scapharcae (assembly GCF_039540975.1). Classification (NCBI taxonomy): domain Bacteria; kingdom Pseudomonadati; phylum Pseudomonadota; class Gammaproteobacteria; order Oceanospirillales; family Endozoicomonadaceae; genus Kistimonas; species Kistimonas scapharcae. The sequence goes on along the minus strand of NZ_BAABFL010000129.1, from coordinate 12,572 downwards.
GGACGTATCAGAATAACTCACCTGCCTGATGTGAACCGGGCGGAGGGTGAGGTCGAGACCACTGTCTTCATAGATTTTATTGGTGACATTGATCAGGTGATTGATCCGCGTGCTGGCGTTACCGTTATAGCGGTCACTGAGGCCCGGGGTATGCAGAATCATGGCGTCGAGATAGGTCTCCGCCATTGCCTGTGTGGTGATGGTACTACTCAAAGCCAGGGTCGCGATGCTCGTCACGAGCTGTCGTCGCCAGGGGCGTAAGCCTGCTCCCGGACTGTCAGTCTGTTGCTGTCTGTTGTGCATGTCCATCTCCTTTGACATCTAAACCGGAAATCTATTTAGGAATCATCATGTGGGTACCACCCGATATTGCCGTGAACCATCAATGCTGATGGTCACTTTCCTGCGGAACGATGGCATCGGTCTCTGCGGTCTCCAGCATGGAGCGAGGGGGATTCTTGTAAATCCAGCCCTGACCGTTGATGGTCTCCATGGAGTAACTGCCGTAAGGACTGGTGATGGTGGCGAAACTGGTGCTTTCACCCTGGGTGATGATGACGGGGTAGGTACCGCCATCCGGGCTTTGTGTGCCGGCCAGATAACCGGTCAACGTCTTGTCGCCATTGCCGTTGTAGGTGGTCTTTTCAATGACGGCATCATAGTGATGATTACCTGGCAGGGTAAAACTGACGCTGTCGCCGGTGGCAATCACGTCAAGCTCGTCGGCATCAAGATTGATCGCGGTTCGGTCCGTGACTTCTTCCGGCAGTGTTAACATACCATCAGACGGAAGGTTGTCTGTCGGCGTCCAGAGCGTAATGGCTAATGGCTCTGAGTCCTGCAGGGGTTCATCATCAACCGTCTGGGCCAGTTCATCGTTGAAACTGTCAATCAGCTGATTGAGTTCGGCGATTTCCTTATCTCCCATCGACGCGCCTGTCGCATCTGGAGACTGATTGTATTGATCAGAGGGTAGGTGCGGGTCCTGTTGGGTGAGTGTTTGAGAGGAGGAATCGTTCTGTGAATAGAGCCAATAACCTGCTGTTCCCGCCGACAACACAAAGGCTGCGGCAATGATGGGTATGTTTTTTTGCATACGTGTCCCTGTGTACCATGTTTTTCAGATTGCAAAAAAAGGCCGGAGCAACAAGTGTTGTCCGGGGTTCCATTTTTTATTTAGTACTGTTGAAAATTAAAGCACCCTTATGATTGTGAGTGCTAATAATGAATTTGCATGTTTTTAAGCGTGAGTATTCAGTTTATGTTGTTGATTAACAATTGTTACAGCAACCCGTTTGTTGATGAAAATTAATTGTTTATCGATCGAAAATAAGCATAAAAATAATAATGTCCAGTTGTTATATTCTCTTTTTATCTAGTCGTTTTTTTTTGCTGCCAGAATGGAGAGCAATGATGCCTTTGCAATACCTCGATTTCAGCCCGGAAGTGGCTGATGCTCTGGACGCAGGTCACCCCGTGGTTGCATTGGAATCCACGATTCTCAGTCATGGCATGCCCTGGCCACAGAATGCAGCAACAGCCCATGATGTGGAGGCGTGTGTTCGTGCAGCGGGTGTCATTCCGGCGACCACAGCTATTCTTGACGGGCGCCTGAAAGCGGGGTTATCGAAAACCGAGATTGATACCATTGGCCGACAGGGGCAGCGCATGCACAAGGCCAGCCGGCGGGATTTGCCCTGGCTGATGGCGACCGGGGGCAATGGCTCGACGACAGTGGCCTCAACCATGATTATTGCCGCCCTGGCGGGGATTCGGGTTTTCGCGACGGGGGGGATTGGGGGCGTCCACCGTGGTGCACAGGAAACCTTTGATATCTCAGCGGACCTGCAGGAACTGGCCAGAACCCCGGTAGCTGTCGTCTGCTCAGGCCCCAAGATTATTCTCGATATTGCCCTGACGCGGGAATACCTGGAAACCCATGGTGTCACCATCGTTGGTTATGGCACAGACACCCTGCCTGCATTTTATGTGCGTGAAAGCGCGTTTGCTGTTGATTGCCGGGCTGACAGTCCGTCAGCCGTCGCGGATATCCTGCAGGCTCGCTGGTCTCTGGGGTTGGATGGTGGCTTGTTGATTACTCAACCGGTTGAGGCATCCATGGCATTGCCGGTTGAGGATGTGGAACGGATTATTGCCAAGGCGCTTCAACAAATGGAGGTAGAAAATGTGACAGGCAAGGCCATTACGCCCTGGTTGCTGGAAAAACTGCATGCTGCCAGTGGAGGAAAAACCTTAACCACCAATATCGGGCTGATAAAAAATAATGCACGCCTTGCTGCAGAGATTGCCTGTGCATTGCATGCGTCCGGGTAGTGAATAGGCAGAATACAGCTCGCGTTTACCGGCTGATAATGCCTGTAAAACGGTTCAGAGTCATTTTCTCAGGAATCACTTTTCCCGGAAATTTCCGCGTTTGCTGGCGAGGCCGTTTTTTGTCGTGGCTTTGTTGTGCGATGGTGACAGGAATCTTTAAATAGTCGAGACTCAGTGACCGGTCGACTGACGTTGATGAGTTTTTGGTTGATTGAGCAACTGGCAGTAGTCCCACTCTTTCACGCAGGTGTGATGCCCCCAAGAGTTGGAGGCTGCCGCTGTTAGATTGATGGCAAGCGATATTTAAAACGTTTACGGTGGATTTGGAACGGCGAATCATATTGGTGGCTGCCTTACCTGCAAGTTAAAATCAAATACTCGACTATGTCTATAGCGTGTTTCTCATATTTGGCAATAACGTACTATTGCTGACGTGTTTTTAGGTGTTTATGATTTTGGGGATATGCGATAGCTTATTTTTATTATCAGTATTTTATTATTCAGCATCACGAGAATGTTTTGGATCTATCGCTAAAGCCGTTTCGAGACTCCAAACGATAAGCATTATAGGAAACAACAGAAAACATAAGTGTAAGTATTGCTAACACATAGGGAATTTTTAAATCTTTTTTGGTTCCAATGAGTGTTTTTTGTAAGAGTATCTTTTGATAGGGAGAATTTTATGAATCATCAAAGCTGCGGTATGTCCTGTTTTTTCAGTCAAAAAAACCATGTGACTCAGGAAATAGGACAACCTGATATGCAAACATATACTAATCACGGTTATCCTTGGCAAAGCTACAGCCTTAGCATTTATGACTTAGTCAACCAATATTATCAATATATGCAAATGGATAGAGGATCTTGTAATAACCTCTCCCAATCTAGCGGCATTACACAATATTCGGTTTCTGAAATTGGCTATCATAATCATCTAACTACTGGAGAAACTGCACAGTGGGTATGCACTGATAGTATAAATAGAGAAGCATTGATAAAAACCGAAGAACAAGTAGAACATCAAGATAAATCAGATGATGCTGAGGATCAACCTAAGGAAACTGCGAATAAGTCTCTTTTTCCAATAGCAGTGTCAGTAATGCCAAGGGTTACCGAAGGTGAAGGTGGACTTATTCGCACCTTCCCTAAGAAAAAAAGGGTGAGAAAACAAACGCCTGTTCAACGTAAAGCTGCCAATGTTAGAGAAAGAAAAAGAATGAATATTTTTAATAAGAATTTTGAGGGATTAAGGATTTCATTGCCAGATGCTGATGATCGAAAATCAAGGATACAGATTTTAAATGGAGCAATTGCATATATGAAAGATCTTATGGCTTTATTGGGCCGTGAAAAATAATAGTTGTGTATTTAATTGTGAGAATGTTTTCTCTGGAGAGTGTATGGCTTTAATCTGATTCAAGTTTATTGCTGTGAATGGTCGAGGTAGCAGTTCAGTTAAGAGATGCATATGTCTCTTGAAAGAATGCATCGATATTTTGAAAAGAGTCATGTGAAAACGATGACGGCAGAACTGTGCCTTTTCCGGCTCTGCCGTTTGAGTATCCTTTTTGGGTGCATTGGTGTGATTGCAAGCAGGGCTATGAAGCTTTGTTGTCCTACCATTTATTGAAAGCTGGAGAATAGTGAGAGGAAATCTGATAGCTAAAGATTGCGGGAAATTCCTCCCTGTTTCTCTCTTATAATTCCACCCCCCTTGCGTAACGTTTTGAGTTTTAAAACAATTACCGTTTTTACCCTGTTTTATGGGGCCGTTTTGGGATCATTTTGGGAACATTTTCAGGGGGGGAGAGGGGGATATAGCGAGGAGGTGTTCAAAAAATTGGTTTGCAGCAAAAAAGGGTCAGCCTTTTTGAGTAAAACCGTCTTCATTTTTTTGTTCGTTATTTTTTCCGTATAAACGACCCATCTCACTCCATATCCGTGAAGACTCGTTTTTGGATTGCGAAGGAATCCATTTGCCATAGACCTGTTGCAGCATGGTGAAATCCGCATGTCCCAACTGGTCGGCAATAAAACTGATGTTACCGGTCGCGGTTAGCGTCCAGCAGGCGAAGGTATGTCGTGTCTGGTGTAATCGTCTATAGCGTACACCTGCCCGCTTTAGTAACGCTCTCCAACGTTTTCGTGCCCTTCCGGTGGTCAGAGATGATGAAACCTCTCCATTGCGTTGGAATTGTTTAAAGACAAAACGTACGCTCTGACCGACCTTTTTGTTTTGTTTCATGCTCACCATAATGTCTTCTTCAGGCAGCATGTAGGTCAGTAATCGCATGGCACGTAGCGCCTCTATTGCTGGTGGCAGCAGATGCACTACCCGTTTACGGTTGGATTTCGGCAGCTTGTAACCGAGTACGGAGCGGCTTCTCTGTACTACGGCGGTCTCTTCTTTCAGATCGATATCCTCCCAGGCTAAGGCGCAGATCTCACCTATCCGCATGCCGGTATAGACTGCAAAGGTAAAGAGATGGCGGTACAGGTCTGGGGCTAAGGCGGTAATTCGCTCCAATTCATCTAGCGTTAGCGGGTCAGGCTCATCGCGATCGACGGAGTACATCGTGCAGCAGGCGGCCAGATCAAACTCGGTATAGAAGTTACGCTGGGCAAACCGAAACAACTCCCGCAGGCGACTCATATAATTGTTGGTAGTTCGGGCAGAGAGTTCTTCAATCAATGTGGCGCGATAGAGTTCAATATCCTCCGGCATAAGCGAGCGTATGTCCGTCTCCTCGCCAAAGTAGGCAAGAATGCGATTGAACGAAAACCGCTGGCCTCGAGCGGTGGTCTCGGCAATATCCGCTTTTTTAAATGCCTGCACTTTCTCAACCAGCTCTTTCAGTGTCGCATTACGGCGAGAACAGAAACCCGGTTTGTTGAGCTTGCGACTGTCAGGAAACTCATTGGCATAGTCAAACGTGTTCCTGCTGATTTCATACAGAATGGCTTCACGCTTCCTGACGGCATATTTCATGTTTTCCCGGGTTAACGGAATACCGAGGGATTCACGACACAGGGTTCGGCGGTAACGAAAAGCGATCCGCAGCTTGCTCCCGTGCAGTTCAACCCCTTCGGCTTCCTGCAGTAGCTCCTCTAAGGATTTCTGGGGTTTCCTTCCTCGACCCATTTACCAAACTCCTCCATATCAACAAGACGCCGTCCGTCCGGTGCATTCAGCCAGACCTTTCCCTTGCGCCAGACACCGGACTCAATTTTTCGCTCAACCGCCTTGGGTGTGTAACCCGTTAACTCGCAGAACTTCCTGATCAGGACAAAGCGCTGCATAAAAAATCCCTTTTTTGCTGGTGATCAATGAGGGCTATAAAGCCCTGTTCAGATCATCTGCACTCCTGACATCGCCCTCGATGATCTCGCCTGTTTGCATATCCACCGTGATGCCGCCATCAGCTTCCTGCAATACGGTGTCATTTTGTTGTGAAATGCCTGCCTCAGCCCGCTCATCAAGTCCGACCGCTGTCTGGGCCTCAATGGAAACCGGCAGGTATTTGAACAATCGACGGATGACGGTTTTCTTGGCCATTTCGTCAAAGTGTGTTTTCCAGGGACCATCCCCACCGGCTTTGGAGCCATCCCGAATCGACTGGATTTCTGCCATGGACATATATTCAACCTGCCACCCGCCGGAGGTAAGATGCCCGACGGCATAGACACCGATCATCCTGTCATTGCCGTTTCGACTCAGGGAGGGTTTGTGAATAACCGTCGTCTGGGTGCCATAGAGAATCTCAAACTCCTCACCGTCGTACACACAGCGGGCATCAATGTGCTTGATGGCACCTGAGCGCCGTGCCAGCTCCAGCATGCCGCGATACCCCAGCATGAACTGGCACTCCAGCTTGTTCTGTTTGCGGTTAAAGTAGGGGATCAGGTAGCAGTGCCCCAGTGCGCCCCCGGGTACCAGTCCCAGCTGGGCGGATTGAATGACAGACCCGAGTAGGGAGGCATCCGTGCACTCTTTCAGCTTCGGTGTTTTACGCACCTCATTCATGACCACCGACAACAGGCGTTCAGGTGTGAGCCCTGTCTGCTCAAGTGCCTGGGCAATGGTGTTTTTGCGGCTTGCCAGCAGTGCTTTGATGCCTGTGGCTTTGGCGGGAATGGTATTGGTCTTGGTCATGGTCGCCTCCCTGTGACTGGATTAATCCTGAGAGGCTATCGCCCAGGGCGGTAGCTCAATCGTAAGAAAGGCTTCCGCATAGGCGGGCCAGTTATCGGTTTCATGGCAGGCATGAAACAGGTCCAGGTATTCTCGAAACCGCTCGTATCCCTCAATCAGCATCTCGGCGCTGGCCATATACAAGCCGATGGCATAAGGCGGTTCTTTCTCAATCGCGAGCCAGGCAAAGCCGGAGGCCTTGAGTCCGCAGGCACGGGCACCTTCGATATACATGGCAGCGCTGATGTGGTAACCGTATTTGGGGATATCGCGCTGGAAAGCGTCATAACGGGCATCGCGGCAGGACTTGAGATCGAAGATCATGCCGAGATCTTCACGGTAGTAATCCATCCGTGCACGACAAAGTTCACCCGTTGCCTCGTCGTTCCAGACCAGCGAGCGTTCCGCAACACCGTCACGGAAAGCTTTTGCAGCCTTACTGTGAGCGGACACTGAAGCCATTACCCCCTGACAGAGTTCCATGTCGTTTTCCGAGAGCAGTATCTTGTTGTCTCGGGCTTCGCTCAGAATATCGTCCCAGAGCTGCGTATCCTTGTCGTGCGCTCTGAGCCTGGCCATAAGGTCATCCTTCTTACCGGTCTTGGACAGACCAAGTACCTCGCAGCGGGCTTTCATTTCCTCCACGGTGGCGAGTGCATCCGGGTGGTTGATGCGCAGAGGCGGGAGGGCATAGTCCTGGACAAACCGATCCGGCTCCAGTACCGCACAATGGAGCAGAACGCCTGCCTCAAGTGCCTTGGTGCGTTTTTCCCGGTCGCCGTCCCGTTTAGCGCGACAGTGTGCCGGGGAACGGCCAATCTCCTTGAGGATGCTTGAGGAGACCCCCGGAGCGTCGTGATACAACGTATCGGGCAACCCGTCATAGATGCCTGGTTTCATCGCTTACCTCCCTGTTGTGTTAACTATCCCCTAATTAATACCTCTTTAATGGTTCAATTAAAAGGAAAAGGGGTTTTTGTATCCGTTAAAAAGGGTGACTAACCAGCCACCCTGTCTGTCACTCATCGACTTTGTCGTGAATGGGAGCTCCGACAAGTTCAATACAACCCAGAATATCGTCCTCATTCATACCGAGGGTGTAACCCACCGGCTTGTTGAGTTCATCACTTTGTCCCAGTACAGCGACCAGATCGCCCTCAACCGGTGCACGACTGATATCGATATTCACCAACTTGCCCTCCATTCGCGCCCAGAACCGGTTTGACCGCCGTGACCGCATTTCTGACTCCTTGTGATGTTAACCACTTCATCAGTCGTACCTCACAACGCATCACCCTGTTCATGTACCGGTTTAAACCTTGCAGCCTCTGAAAATGACGCGACCCACCAGCGCTACTGGCGGAGCATCCGGGTCATTGGTGACCGGAAACGCCAGCTGTCCTCCCAGACACGCCTCAAGTCGCGCAGACAGCAGGCGTCGCTCCTCCGGCACATTATGATTGATGGACTTCAGATAAGTCGATGCACCATCAAATACCAGTAACCGAAGATCCACATACCGGGTTGCTGTCATCACGCAGACCACCAGGTCATTACTGCTGTAACTGCCAACCGGATCCACAAACAGCACATCACCGTAACTCAGATGCCCTTCATACTGATCGGTGAGCACTTGCAGGGTGTATGCCTCATCGGAATGAGAAATCGGACAGCGATACAGCGCGTCAACCATCGGCATGGAACAATTGTCATCCAGAAGGTCAGGAATACGATCCCAGTCATATAGCGGCAATGGACCACCCTGGTTGACCACCTCCACTGACACGCCTTTCAGTACTCCGTCCCCACGTTCCAGCCAGCGGGCATCCACTTGCAATACATCCGCAATGGACATTAAAAATCGGCTCGACTTATGCCGACCATTTTCAATGTCGTTAATGGTGGACTGAGATGTCCCCACCCGTTTGGCAAGGGTCATCTGTGTCATTCCCTTGCGCTTCCTGGCTAACTTTAATCGTTCGCCCAGCGACATTATCGATTCCTCAAGCAAATTGACCCTATCACGGCCAAATTACATTGGCAACGGGGTAGATATAAAATCAATAGTAGTTTATACAACAGGTATTCCGATAATATGTTTTCGAAAATCAGATAAGAAAGAAGGTGAGAAATGACAACAGGATTATTGCAGAAAGATTTTCTCAGACACGCTACCGCCCGAAGGTTCGGCTGTCCGTTATCGGAAAGCGGGGTTTTATCCTCAAAACCCATTGTCATCAGTTGTGATAGAAATAGAGCGCTTTATAGCGCCATCAGCCTTGCTAATTAGCAAGATAGCAAAATCACTATTTAGCAAACTTGTTACTTTGTTTACCAAAAATACCCAAAAACCCAACCGAAATAAAACGCTATTGCTTTAGGAATATGGCTTATCTGAAAGGAAATCATGCCAATGACCATTATCAGGGACGGACAACGACAGCGTTTTGCGATCATCAACCAGGCCGTTTTTAACGATCACCGACTCTCACCGGTGGCGTTAGGCGTCCTCTGCTATCTGCTAAGCCGACCTGACAACTGGCAGACCAGTCCAGGCCAACTCCGTGACCGGTTTGGCTTGAGCAAATATGCCATGAGGGCTGTGATGCGGGAGTTGACCGAGGCAGGATACTGTCGGCGGACGCACCGCCAGGATCTTCGAGGGAAGATGGTCGGATGGGTTTACGATGTCATGGAGTCACCAGGTACAGTTGATGTTCACCGTACGCATGAACGACCGGCGCTCGGTGACACGGAGGGACGGGAGCGCCGAACGTCGGATAAACCGTTACTCGGTATTGTGAAAACGCCGACAGGTAAAGGCACAAACAAAACACCCCGAATGGATGAAATACCGAAGGTCGATAATTCCGACAATCGGCATCACCGAACGTCCGCTCAGCAAACCCTAATAAATACTGAATATATAACTACTACTAACCCCCCTATAGATCCCCCCAAGGTAAAAAAACAGGCTGGGCGCAAACACCGGTTGTCGGATGATTTCGTAGTAACCGACAACATGCGCAGTTGGTACGCCCAACAGGCCGGGTTTGTGGTGCCTGTCGATGAGGCGACCGAGCAGTGGCAGGACGCCATGGTGGCAGGCGGATACACCTATGTGGATTGGCAGCGCGCCTGGAAAAACGGTATGCGCAAACAGAACACCTGGGAGCGGGAACGATTGGCCCGACAGCAGGGACTACAACAGGGAGAACGTCATGGACGACAGACACGAAAAGCCCTCACCAGCGGAGAACTCTTCGCCAACCTCACCGCCGAGTGCATCGGCAAACCCAAGCCTTTCGGGAGCGACTCCTGAGTTTCGTGAAAAACTGATCAACCGGTTTTTTGTGAGGATGGCGAATATTTACGGCCACCTCTGGACCAGTCGCTTTCGCAGTGAGGACCAGCTGGCAGTGGCCCAGAATGAGTGGTTGCTGGCCTTTGAGCGCAATGGACTGACGGCCCGACAGATCGGCAAAGCGCTGGATACCTGTGAGGACAAACTCCCCATGCCGCCCACCTTGCCCGGATTTATTGAGCTGGCCGGGGGATACCGTATTGCGGCCCATCAGAACTGGCAGGCACCGAAGCGCATCAACATCGGTAAGAGTGAGCGCAAACGTCGAATGCAACAGGGCAATGCGATACTGAGTGACCTTCGACACCAGCTGGAAACATCCCATGACACCCCAGGAGAAACCCCATGAAAGGCGTGAACAAGGTGACACTGATCGGAACCACCGGCAAAGCGGCAGAGCTGCGCTATTTCGACAATGGCAGCTGTATCGCCACCTGTTCGATGGCAACGAACGACTATTGGACCGACAAAAAGACTGGCCAGAAGATGGAGCGTACTGAGTGGCATAGTCTCATCTGGCGCAGCAAAAGCGCAGAGATAGCGGCACAGTACGTGGACAAGGGGAGACGTTTGTACATCGAGGGACAGATACAGAGTCGCATGGCCAAGCGGCGGGACGGCACGGAGTTCAAGCTGGTTGAGATCGTGGTGCGAGAGTGGCAGTTACTGGATAACCATTTACAGAACAAATCCACAGATAGGGTATCGCCACCACCCCAGCGGTCTTCTTCTCCCCAAACAGCTCCTTCCCAGCCGGGTTTTGGTGACATGGATGACGATATTCCGTTCGCGCCGTTGGGGTATCGACAGATAACCTGAATTAAAATACCGGTAAAAACCCCTTTGCCGTTTAATGTAAAATGAATTACTTTAAAAATATGCACGTTAACGGGTGAACAAGGAATGCAGCCGAACCGCAGACAGAATGGATTCAGTCCCAGCCTGATCGCTGGACTGGTCAGGGAATACCCCGGCAGTACCTGTGCGGAGCTGTCGGCTGCGAGCGGTATTTTGCCTCAGGTGCTGAGTGAAGCGCTATGCCATACCCGTGATACGTTGCACAGCATCCGCAAGGGAGAACCGAAGATCTGCACCATCAACAGTCGGCTGTCCGAAACCTGGCATCCGGTGTCATGAGCGTGGAAAACGAGTTGGTTCGGGCCATTGGTCGCGCAAAAACGCTGGAGCTGGAGCAGGCCTTTGGTGGTGGCCGGAAATATCTTGCGCGGCAGCCACGGCCCGATTCCGACATAGTCAGGGTGATTGGCCTGGCTGCGGCTGAGGCGCTGGGCCAGTGGTTTGGTGGCATGCAGGTCTACATTCCCCAGACGCTGGCGCTGATTGAGCGAAACCGGGGCATTGTCCGCGATGTGCTGTGTGGAGACAGCAAGACGACTGTTGCACAGCGTTACGGGCTGGTGCCGCGCACCATCCGGGGAATCTGCCAGGGGCTGGACACTCCGCAGGCGGGTTTAAACGCCAGACGGCGGCGATGTCTGATACAGGGACACAGGCATGAACGAGCTGGATACCCGGGTGAACCAGATAGAGCGTGATCTGGCGGTGATGGATCACCGGCTTCGGGATCTGGAAGGTACGCCGCCCCGGATCAACACGCTGGAGAATACCGTCACCCACCTGCAGGTGAAGGTGGAAACCATCAGCAGCGATATCACCGAAATCAAATCCGAAGGCAAGGAAACACACCGGTTGGTGTTGAACCTGCGTGATGACGTAAAACGGTTGTTCACCATCGGTGTGGTAGTGGTCAGCCTGATATCGGCCGGTGCTGCCGTCGTGTCGCTGTACGACACCTGGCTGGATATCAACCAGAAGACACGGGACGTCAAGCATGTTGGTCGCACAGATTAGGGGATATCGTAACTGCAACCCCGGCAACATCCGCCAGGGAGCAGATTGGCGTGGACTAAGAGAGTGTCAGACTGACAGTGATTTTTGTCAGTTTATGAGCCATGAGTTCGGTATCAGGGCATTAAGCAGAACCCTGCGAACCTATTACACCAAGCACCAGCTCAGAACCTTGCGCGCCTTTATCAACCGCTGGGCACCACCGTCTGAAAACGAGACTGACGCCTATGTAGAGTCGGTGGCAGCGCGTACTGGTTTGATGCCGGACGAGCCCATTACCCTTGGCATTGACTGGTGCCTGACCGGTTTGACCAAGGCTATCATCCATCACGAGCTGGGCTGTCAGCCCTACAGCGACTGGTTGATTGATGAAGGAATTCGTTGGGACAGGGAAGGGGTGCCGGGGAACCTGTTATGAACTTCACCCGACTGGCCAGCGAGTTAGGTAACGCGCTCACCGGTGGTTTGGCACAGACCATCTTTGATGGCATCAAAGCCTATTTCCCGCCAGACATGACACCAGAGCAGCAGGCAAGGCTGCGTCTTGAGTTGGAGCGCATTGAACAGGATAAGCGTCAGCAAACCGATAAGGCGCTTCTCGATGCAGAGCAGATGCTTACCGAGCGGATCAGCAAGCTGGAGGGCACCGCGTCAGATCTTAAAAGCCTGCCTGTTGTTGGTCGCCTGATGCTATTTGCGAGAGGGTGCCAGCGGCCGGTCTGGGGCTTTTTTACCTTAACTCCCGCTTAACGATCTGAAGAAGTAAGGCTAAATTGAATGAAGAGAGCGTCCCCTGTGCTCTTCAGGCAAAAT
>NZ_BAABFL010000128.1:0-26157 GCF_039540975.1 Kistimonas scapharcae | reverse complement strand
AGAAATATCGGCCATGAAAGGGTTAATCGGGAGGTCAAATCCAATCGGTGGAAAGTGGACATTTTAAATCGGTGCTGACAACATCGGGGAAGCATTGGTTTGAACACGCTCAAAAGACTTTCAGCACATTGCCTGAGTGGTTGCTGCTTAATTGCGTTAGCCACTGCATCTACGACAGTGCAGGCTACACAGCCCACATCCTATCCGAAAGCCAAGAAAGAGCTGGTTAAACTCTATCAAGGCAAGTTGAAGGATCAAACAACCATTTATTGTGAAGCACCGATCAAATGGCAAGGCAAAAAAGGGCTTCCAGAACTGGATAGGATTGGGTATCAGGTACGGAAGCAACCAACCCGGGCAAACAGGATTGAATGGGAGCATGTCATGCCGGCCTACAACATTGCTCGCCAAGGGAATCTTGCCTGCTGGAAGGAGGGTGGCCGGAAGAACTGTAGTAAAAATGACCCCTGGTTCAGAAAGGCGGAAGCCGATATGCATAATCTCTTCCCGTCCATAGGCGAGGTTAATGGAGACCGTTCTAACTACCGATTCAGCGCGTGGAGGGGAAATCCTGGAATGGATATGTATGGCAATTGCCCAATGAAAATTGACTTCAAAAATAAGCAGGCTGAGCCGCCTGATGGAGCCAAAGGAACTGCGGCGCGGGCATATCTCTACATGTCGGACCAGTACGGTATATCACTTTCTAAAGAACAGTCCCGGCTACTCTCGGCCTGGGATCGGATGTATCCGGCGACTAAGCATGAATGCGCGAGACACTCCGAGGTCGCAAAAGTTATGGGCGTTCAGAATCAGTATGTGGTTCGATCCTGCGGCAAATAGGGGAGGTCTTGAATGGATAATGCGGAAAAACAGTTAGTCCTGGATGTGCTGGCAAGAAAGGATAAGCTTGAGCAGGTGTTGCGGAAATGTTCACTGCCTGAGGTTTTTGCCATGGGAAACCGGATCACCAAAATAGGGCAGCAGCGCAAAACCCGGGAGATGGAAAGGGAGCTTGAGAAAAGCGCGAGAAAAATCAGGGAGCTAATAGCGAAAGAAGGTCTGCCTGAGCTGGATTGATTTATATTTCTTATTCAGTACCATAGAAAAGAGTGTGTGGATTGCCTCGCTCTTTTCTAGGTTTCATTATGTTGACAGAAAAACAGAATCTTCAAAGTGTATCGGCAAGGCCAGGCCGTAAAATCATTAATGTCAAGAATGGACAATATTGCGCTGAATATTTAAAACGAGCACTGGTTAATGATGAGGGGGAACGATTTGTTGCTCTTATCAAAGATGAGCATAAAAATTCATTAGGATACAAGGATAAGATCGGACGTCTTCTCATGGAGGAATGTATTTTTCAAAAGGAAGATTTTATTCTTGATATAAATTACGAACTTTTTGAAGAGTTTATACGCGAATACTTAACTGCTGAAGGTCGGAAAAAAATGCTGTCCGGAGCCAGGCAATTAAAATATATCGAAGGGGATCGATACAAGAATACTCATCGGCTGAAAGTTAATATCAATAATTATGAACGAATTATCAATAATTCTGCTTCGTTAGGTATGACTATTGATGATTATTTAGAGTATGTTATTGACAAGGCATCAGAGCAGATTGATAATTAGAAACAGGTTATGTTTCTACTCGCTCGATACCCATTAACGCAATAGTTTAAATACTATTGCGTTTTTTTGATGCAAGACAAGTGTTACGTTTCCATTCTATGATAGATTTTGTTATGGGACGATCCTGCTATTAATTCCTTATCCGGCCGGCGCAAGCCAGATTAAAACGGGTTATGTGCAGGATCATCCACCAAATTCCAATTGCTACTTTAAGTTGAAGGAGTCATTAAAGTGAGCAAAAATCTAGCAGTTATAATGGTTCTTCTAGCGATGATAGGATGCCAGAAGGATGAATACTATTATCGTGATAAATATAACCGAAGCTGAAGCAAAAGCTAGAGAATGCAATTCTAATAGATTTACGGTAGATGAACTTGACGAGGAATGTCAGGCAGCACTGACTGTCATGACTGAGCGCGTACTTAGATCGTCAATAGAAATAAAAAAAGATAAAGATGGAAACATAGAATGGCGTAGTGAGTGGTAGTTGCCCATTATTTGATTAAATGTTATTTGATTTTATATATACACAGATGAATACGTTAATTTGTTTGTGATAGCCAACAATATTGAATGTGTTGGGTATTTGTAGTAGTAATAAGGGATGATCATGTCTGAGTCTACATTCGAGAAAAACACAAAGAACACAACTGGACTTTGTGCAAAATGGTTAGAAAAGTTTGATCTTTTATCGAAAATTGGGGCGGATGAAAAATTTATTTTTTCTGCCGTGAAAAGTCCAGCGTTCAAAGAACTTTCATTTAAAGAAAAGCAAAAGGTAACTTTTAACTGGTTAGCTTTTATTTTTGGACCTTTCTATTACTTCAGCAAAAGGATGTGGCTTAAAGGTTCAATAATTCTAGGTTCAATCTGGATTTTCAGTGGCATTTTCTCATTGATTGAAACTGTTTTAGGTTTAAGCCTGCCTAGTGTCCTGCTTTGGGTTATTCCATATGTAATCTGTGCGCAATTGGCAAATTACGATTACTATAAGTTCATTACTAAGAATGAAGTAATGTGGCCGAAAATGTCAAAGGTGTTCAGCAATCAAAAGGGCATTGCTGGTTATCTTGTCGGCTCCTTTATTTTTCTATTATTAACTCTTGGAGCCTTTAGTTCTGGAGTACCGGAATGTGGTAGTTCAGAAGCAACAGATCTAGTTGTGCAAATTGCACAAGACAAGTTGAAGGTTTATGGAGCTTTAGCTAATAACTTAGACATGTCTGTTAAGTCGATAAGAACAACATCTACCAATGAGCAAACAGGATCCTATCAATGTGCCGCAGACATGGAGGTTACAGGAGTTAATGGAACCCGTTCGTTTCCTATAAAATATACAATTGAGTTGACTGACAATGGTGATGAGTTCTACGTAAACGTATTTGGGTTATAAAAAACCTCTTGTGGGCGTGAACTATTTACACGCCCACCTAGTTGATTGTAGTAGTAACAAATGTAGCTAATAAATCTGCCTACAAGTCAAAAACAACTCTAGCCTATTTCTTGAGATACTCTTAGTAACTTAGATTAATTTAATTATATATAATAATTCTGTATTCGATTCCCGAAAAACGATAGTTACAAAAATCGTGTATTTTCATGATAAAAAGGTTCAATCAGAAAATATCGGTATCTCCCGTTCAGAGAAGCTACACGACAAAGTCATTGGAGTAGTCATCTACAGAATGCGGTATCAACAGGGTTGAAACATGACCGATCTGGGCTAGCCTGTAGGGGGATTGTGCTTAGCCATAGATGGAAGAAAATGACTACGAATAGCAGTAATAAAGTAAAAAACCTAAATGAGGAGCAAACGGTCTTAGCTGAATATGACTTGCCATCAAAGAAGTATCGGCCTGTAGATCCTGATAACTGGCAGAGTATTGTTCAGTGGCATGGTTTTGAAAATTCGATAACAGATGAAAATACTGGCAGTATTTATCCGGAAGATTTTGAGGATGAACACAATAAAAAAATGATACGCGCCTACTCAAAATACTTCACCAGATATTTCCTTATCTATCAAAATAAAATTGCTGGAATATTTGCTATACCATCCTATGAATCCATTTCGTCAGGCAGCCGCAGTTTAATGGTGATAGAGGGGCTATATATCCTGCCTGAATATCGAAATATGAGTTTTTCTAAACTGATTTTACAGGATATCTATAATTTAGCCTGTTCAATTAACATGGCCGGCATTAGACTTCAGACTGAATACCAATGGAAATCAGCTGTAAATTTTTATCTCCACAATGGTTACTGGCTACTTCACTGGAATGATGGCCTTAATTTTGTGCGAATGAAAAGCTTACCGGATTATAAAGTTGTGGAAAGCGATAGCTGGTTAAAGCTCTATGTACAAAATGATAGGAGTTATTTTCCTCTGATTTCTGTTCGAAATGATGGAGATTGTCTTCACTGGATAGAGCATGAGTGGGGCGAAAAGAATGAAGATTTACGGGTGACCGCTGAAACAACATTGTCTTTACATCTGGCCATCAGGGGTTGGCCTTTGGTGAGAGCGGGGGAGTATAAAGTGACACATGGCGATTGTGGAGGTCCTGAAGCCTTTGCAACGCAGCTTGCTTTTTGGAAGACTCCTATGAATGAGATGTGAAAATGGCAGGAGCACATAGAATTAATAAATGCACCAGGGGGAGAGGGAGCCGATCTGATGATAAGCCCGAGAAAATTGTGATATTAAATGTGCTGAAACGGCTTTAAACCAGCCTTCCAGCGATCATAATCCCATTGGTAATATCCATGAGAGCCATCTTCATTGACTGGGCAGGTCTGCCCTCTTAGCCATTCATAAAAAGGCTTCTGTTCATGCTCTGGCAGGTCTTCTATCACAGGCCATTTACGTTCTGATTTTTCAGTCATCGGGAGTCTCCATGCAGGATCAGGGTATCTAAAATTTCTTCGTTTTCTTGCATAGGATAGACATCTTGCCCAAAGAGGCGGCGAGATTTTAAAATCTTCCTGTCATCCTGATAAATAAAATTACCCTCATATTCATGATCAGTAGGGTTTTTGAATAACGTTGCCCTCTCCAGTTGACTAACTATATCAAAGCCTTGTTCATACGCCCGAACCATAACATGTAGATCGTCAGGATGCTTGGAAAGGTGTTGAATTAGTTCTTTTATGGTCACATTATTACTCCCTTCTCATGTCAGAGAGTGAATGAACTACCCCGTATGTAGTAGTTCAAACCAGTGTCTGAACGATAAAGGTGGGATTGCTCAGCTATTTACTGTTTTGTCCCCTACATAGTCCCTGTACATAACAAGCTGTTCAATGCTTATTGATTTATAACTGGATCTCCAGATGGGGGAGTTACAGGGACACCCTCGCCATCTATGATTTCCTTTACTTTGGTATAATGTTTGTCACCTTCAATAGATGAACAGCGATCCTTATACCTACTTGCAGCTCGTTCAATTGCAGAGGGCATATTTGCTGTTGGATGGACATAGTCAGGAGAAACTTCGCGTTGTTTGGCTTCAATTTCCTTTGATTCTAGGTAAATTACATGCGCTGACACATTGATTATTTTCTGAGCTGAGTGCTCCTGACGCATCATTTGGAGACTTCTATTATCAGCTACAGGGCGAATTGCTGTAGCGATCGCATGTTTACATTTCTTGAGGCCTGTTGGCGTCTTGAGATCAGGTTCGTCTTTATCATGACTCATGCTGCCACTCCTTATGGGTTGTACAGAATTGGTAAGGATAGACCAGACTGACAACTCTTCCAGCTTGAGAGGTCGAGATTATTGTACAGCACCTAACGCTTGCTTCAGCCGCGCCGCCGACGGCGGAGTCGGGTGTTGGGGCGTAGCCCTGTAACGAACTGGAACCATTTGTTAGGCTTTGCCGAATACACTGCGAGCTATTTCCATGAAAAATGGATAGTTATCGCTATTTGTAGGAATGGTGTTAGTCATTACGATCTGGTGTGCTGTTACCAGCATATTTCTTGACTTAATAACACCTGGACAATCTAAAACTATTGCTACTCCCATAGTTCTAGAATCTCTGCTTTTCTGCCAGTAGGTTTGATATTTCTTTAGAAAGTCATGACATATAGCATGTGCTTTATTTCCTAGCTCAATGTCATCATTTGCTTCTAGCAAACCCAGATCAGAATTTACTACTTTGGATATAGATAAAACCAAGATACCTTTTGAAGTAGCTGGATGTTTACTTGTTTTATATCGTTTTCGTAGCTGAGTTAAACCTTCTTTGATTCTCTTTTGAATTTGATTTCTTGATTTCAAACGTTTGCATTCAACAAAGATATCACCTGAAGGTAAATTTACCTTTAAATCGGCATCATGTCCAAAATCTATGGGTAAATTCTGTTTTGCAAATTTTGAGGCTATTGATAGCTCAAAACCAATATCTCTACCTGATCTATTGGCCTTGTCTTCTGAAAAGAATTCATTACCTTTTAAAGAATTATTTAGCCTTTTAACTAAATCTGCATCGTTAAGATTGTTGAGACCTTCATGTATTCTCATTAATTCTGCGACTTCATGAGATGCATTCATCCAAACAGGAAAAGAATAAACATCAGAAGATTTTTCCAAATCATCTAGGATTTGAAGCTTAGCAAGATCTGAATATATTTTTTTGTATTTTGCAATTCTGGTTTTTGAGTAATTTACACTAATTCGTTCTAGCCAATCACACGCTTCGTCTAAATATCTTGAAACTTCAACAAAGGAAGATGAATCAAAAATGTGCTTCAACAGTCATTCCAACAAGTTAAGAAAATATGAAATATATTACTACTTTTCCACAAAAATCTCAGACTTACTTTGTATTTTGCAGGGGTTAAAAAGCCTAAGGAACCTGCGATTAAGTCCCCAATAATAAGCTAATCTCCACTCAGCCCTTGCCGGAGATTAGCCATGGAACAACAGCTCAGCTTTTCTGACGCTGAATTCACTCAAAAGCGTCGACAGACCACGGCAAGATCATGAAGCCCCTTGCCCCGCAAGGACTTCAGCCAGAAACGCTGTGCTTCGTGAAGCCTTTTTCTGCTTCAGATCACAAATACCTGAGACGCTACCGCCCGCCAACTTCATACAACCATTGTTGGAACGGCATTATCTTGTTTATAGTGATCAAACCTAGGTGTTATGTCCTTACTTGTAATGTAAAGCGTGATCTTACTGAAAAAATGTCACTTTTGTGATTGTTGTAAATACTTTTTGTTAGATGCCAGGTTTGAGAATTCTCGATCACACCCCCCGCACTGTTGTTAGAGGCGGCATATCTTGTATCGCATGATATGGACGTTGCATTTTCCTGAAACGCGGTAGCATGAATGTGAGTGTCCAGTGTGGCAAGCCGGGTGCTAATGGGCACGGTGTCATTGTCAGAAATTGACGGTGTCAATAGGCGTTAGGCGCTAACGCTAGCGCTGCGGTAAAATTACCGCACTAGGCTTGACATAATGACCGGTACGTGTTCTAACTGCTATTAAGAAACATAATTGTTATTATGTGTCATAATGAAAAAGGGCGGTACTCCATGGAAAATAAGCTGCGATCTTTGCGTATAGCGTTTGGCGCTAACGTAGAAGACGCCCGTTTCACACCGTCAGAAATTGACAGACTTAGGTGACGCCGGTCTTTTTAACCGTTGGGTGCAAACGGTTGCAATCTGCACCCCTTCGACCGGCATTTCATCTAAACAAGAAGTGGATATAACCATGCGCAAACCTCAGAGCCTAGTGATCGACTTGGCCGACAATGTACTATCCAATCTTATTGTGTTGATGCCACTGATTACCTGGGTTTTTTTTAACGGGTACGACAGTGTACCTGTTCTCCTTTTCACATCTTGGTATTTACTGGGTGCCATCCGGTCAGTCAATGTTTTAGAGTTTTCTCTCCCTCCGGGTGTCTGGACGTTCCCCAAGCTACTTAAACCCCGGACCTTCATGTTCGTGACGTGGCATGCGATGCGGTGGATCTGGCTACTGGAGGACTTCAAGAAATTGCACGGCGCGTATCCTTGTCGCAAGCCCCGTGGTGGCAACCGGCAGCCAAACCATGACTGACGATCGGCTACCCTCACACCATGGCACGTTATCCGGGTCGCTGGTTACGGCGCGGGCACCCTTGTCGGATCAGGACATTCATGAACGGCTGAAACACTGGATGTCCTATGCCGGCCGTGCCCTGGCGAAGAACACCTTGCTGGCCATCGAGTCGGACTGGAAGGTTTTCTGCGCCTTCTGTGCAGTTCGTAGTCTCCGACCGCTTCCGGCTGATCGGACAACGGTTGAACAGTTCCTGAGATACATGGCGTCATCCCGCGCCACCACTACCCTTGGGCGTTACCTGTCATCGATCTCCACGTTGCACCAGGTTGCCGGTCTTGATAATCCTTGCATTACCATGGAGGTCAAATATACCTTGCAGGAAATCCGGCGGAATTACGGAACGGCGCCAAGACAGGCACACCCGCTCCGGCTGGAACACCTGGAACAGCTGACCTCACATTACACGGATATTGACAGCCTGACGGCGCGACGGGATATTGCCCTGCTCAGTGTCGCCTATGACGCCATGCTTCGAACGTCGGAGATATGTACGGTAAAAGTCTCTGATCTGTCCATATCTGACGACGGCACAGGGATTGTTCATCTCACCCACAGCAAGACTGACCAGGCCGGACAAGGCGCTGAACTGTTCCTGTCAGATCAAACCGTGGCGCTGGTCGGTGAGTGGCTTGAAGCCGCTAACATAGACAGCGGCGCCCTCTTTCGTGGCATCAAACGACCGTTCGGAAAGCAGGAAATCATTCAGGATCGGGCTATCAGCCGGTCCACTGCCTACCGGATTTTTCGGTCAGCGTCCGAAATGCTTGGCGGCGAGCCCTGGTCGGGGCACTCGACCCGGGTTGGTGCCGCGCAGGATCTGGTTGAGGCCAACATGGATACCGCAGCCATTCAACAGGCAGGCCGCTGGGCTTCCAGCCAAATGGTACACCGGTATTCCAGAAAGATTACTGCCGGCCGCTCGGCCATGGCTAAATTCAGGCAGTCCAGAAAGGATAATAACGATTAATGTAGGTATATTACTGTAATTAATGCTACAGTAATATTATGAACTTTTATAACCGCGAAACTGAACTAGCTCTGCTACAGGACTGGAGCCAGGCAGCAGCCACACATCATTCTGGCCATATGTCACTGGTCGTAGGTCGGCGGAGGGTAGGAAAGACTGCTCTTCTGAACCGTGCATTCCGTGACTCCCCCTGTCTATACCTGTTTATTTCCCGAAAACAGGAATCCCTGCTGTGTGAAGAGTTCACAGATCAGATACGAGCAACCCTCGATATCCCGGTTTTTGGCAAGCCATCCCGGTTACGGGAAATTATGGAAATCCTGCTCCAGTACAGTCAGTCAAATCCGCTGACAGTCATTCTTGATGAGTTTCAGGATCTCTATCGGGTCAACAAAGGCTTTTTTTCCGAGTTGCAGGATCTTTGGGATCGCTATAAACCAAAATCTCACATGCACCTGATTTGCTGCGGCTCACTCTACAGTCTGATGACGCGTATTTTTCAGGATCAACGTGAGCCATTGTTTGGTAGGGCGGATCACCGGATTAACCTGCAACCATTGAAACCCCGGTATATTGCCGAACTACTCAAAGATACTGATCGTTTCTGTCCGGAACGTCTATTGAGCTGGTATATGCTCAGCGGTGGCGTTCCAAAGTATCTGGAATGGTTGTCGGATGCAGATAAAGGGACGGACATCTGGCCTAGTCTGGTTAATGAACACAGCCTGATTCTTGAAGAAGGACATTACCGGCTTGCGGAGGAATTTGGCCCCGAACACGGTATCTATTTTTCCATCATGGGCGCCATTGCTTCAGGTAAGACTAGTAGGCCTGAGATTGAATCGGTTTTGGAAACATCGGTTGGGCCTCATCTCGAACGCCTTGAGAACGATTTCGATATCCTCAGTCGCCATACGCCAGTGCTGGCGAATCCTGGTACCAGGCTTCTGCGGTACCGGATTCGGGATGCATTTCTGGCTTTCTGGTTCCGGTTTATTTATCGCTATCGCAGCGCGATTGAGATTGGGAACTATGCCTTTATCTGTCAGATCATTGAGCGGGATTACCCAACATGGAGCGGATTATGGCTGGAGCAGATTATTCGCGAATACATGGCTGACAGCGGTAAATTTAGTTTGATCGGCAGCTACTGGGAGCGTGGTAACCAGAATGAGATTGATATCGTTGCTTTGAATGAACTGGATAAAACAGCCATCATTGCTGAAGTCAAACGTAATCCTGCCAATATTCGCCTCTCCAGACTTGAGGAAAAATCCCTTCGGCTACGCCAGAAGCTGAAAGGCTATTCAGTTGAGTTAAAGGGTTATTCGATGTCGGACCTTGAGGTTATCACTGACGCGGAAGAAAAGTGGTGAGAGGTTGTCAGGGGCAGTCGGTGCTTTTGAGCGGATAACACCCTGAACAACCATTAGAGCAGGTGGGGGAGGAGGTGATATTGTCCATTATTGACAATTATGATTGTATAAATCCCCTCTCAAATTCAAATGACAGGGAGGGGAATCCAGTCTCAGGCTTTCACGGTTGCCAGATACTCATCGTCGAGTTTCTTGTGTTCAGCATCTGACTTGCCCAGAAGTGATGCCAATGTCTGCGGATCCTTCACGTCGGAGTCGTCATCAGTGACAGCGTATTCCTTCAGTAAAGCTGCAATCTCTTCCGCCTTACCCTTGCTGTGCGCGGCTTTCATTGCACGGCGAGCATCATTGACAATACTTCTTCCTAGCTTTATCAATTTATTCTGCCACTGGAAATTGATATTCGACCTGTTCGATGAATCCATTTCCCCAGACAACCACAAAACATCGACCTTCCTGATCAGCTTATCCATTTCGGACAACAGATTGAGTACTACTCTGGCCTCTGGAGAATAGACGCGAACCTCGGCCTCAAACGGATCACTGTAACGAACCTCCTCAACGATGCCACATGAGGTCATGAGTTCATCAACCTGTGCCATGTCTGCACTCATTTCGGCCTTGAGCTTGTCAATTTTTCCCCGTACCACATCCATTAATGTCGTTGACATCTTCTGATCAGCAACTACTGCCAAAACGACATCAATCGTAAACAGAGCCCCTAATGAACGGAACATCTCACGCCCAAAGACTCGTCTGGCAGGTAGAGACTTAATGGAAAGCGGATATGGAAGATATGGACGGGTACCACGAAAACTCTTTTTTTTCCTGACTGGTGTGCTGTCATCTTTAGCTGACTGACTCTCTGCGGCTGGTACCGGCTGCAATAACGGGGTTTCAGCTTTTTCTGCCAGCATGGAATGAGTATTAGATTGTGATTGGGTCATGGGGCTGTCCTGTTTCGATTGGCTCCCCTCTTATACCCGTTTTTGACCGCCGTTTTTCCCGATTGGTTCAACATTGTTGAACGGTGAAAAGAAACTTATTGTGTTTGGCAGTGAAGTTGACCAGCATCAAAATATCCAATTGGGATCAGATTTACGGGCGTTCAAAAATACTGTATTTTCAGGTTTCTTCCTGACTCTTAGCAGAGTCGAAGAGCAACCGACATGGGTTCGGTTGTTGTCATTCCTGCATGAGTTCGGAATGGCCGGGCACCTCGAAGCTCGTATATAAATCGACTTTAATGGCATTCGTCAGAATGCACCCAGATAACCCAATCTGGGATCGCTCTACCATCAAACCACAACTGTATCTGTATGTTTTGCATACGGTACTTTGTTGCATCCTAAATCGACCTACCCTGTGCAGGACACACATTTCTCCTGCAAGGGAGTCATTGTGCCTGCACGTTTCACAACGGAGTAAGCACAATGTTTGGCGAATTTGAGAGTTATATTGCCTTTTTAATCATCATCATCGGCTTTTCTTGGGCACACTTGTTCGTAGGTTCCGATAAGACTGAACCGGCGGACTCAGCTGTCAGAAAACCTATGGCAAAGAAAACGACCCCAGAGGTTAAGAGAGTGAGCGAGTCAGATTCTGACTTCGTTCCCGCTTCTGACCTGCGTATCACCTATGAGCCAGCGCACCCAATGGGTATTGCTGACTGGAGTATCTATGATGCTCCAACTTATCTGCGCAAACCGACTTTCAAGGCATGATCTGATCATGTTCTGATAGTCCGACGTTCTCACGCCCCCGGGGGATAACCATTTCCCTATCGGGTGGTGGTTATCTCCTTTTTGGAGAATCCCACCATGCAGGCAATTAATCCCGTTGATCTCAAGCGAGATTTGCTCGCTGTTGATTATGCTTTCTACTCAATTTTGGCGGAGGAAACCGGCAGACCCCTCGCAAGAAGGCGTCCTGTTGAGTGTCAGCCCAGCCATATTGAGCTGGCCAAATCGTTGTTTGATGACGCGAAACGGCCAAGCATGGTCGATGTGATAGCCCTTTTGCTCAACTGATATATCACCCATTGGGGTACAACACCCCCTTTGGGGACATGTTGTGCTCCATATTTCCCAATTAGGAGTTCAATCATGTCCAATCAAGTGCAGGCTTCTCCAGAAGCCAACAAATCTGTCCTGGTTCGTTTCGCTGAACGCTATCAGTGTGATGCGAAAAAAATTCAGGATGCGTTGATCAACACCGTGTTCAAGCCCCGTCCGGGCGACACGGTATCCCCGATAGACCAGATGGCGTTTCTGATCCTTTGTGATCGTTACAACCTGGACCCTTTCTGCAAGGAAATATACCCGATGCCGGATCCCCGGTCGGGAAGGTACATTCCCATTGTTGGCGTAGATGGATGGTTCAAGATTGCATCAAGCAATCCGAGTCATAACGGCCATTCGTTCACCTACTGCGACACCACCACACGTCCCGATGGGGATGCAAAGGAGTGTCCAGAATGGATTGAATGCACCATCTACCGCCGTGATTGGGAACATCCCGTTTCCGTGAGGGAGTATTTGTCAGAGGCTTATCGCCCCGCCTTCAAAGGCAAGCGAGGCCCATGGCAGACACATACCATACGGATGCTCAGGCACAAGGCGTTTACGCAGTGCTGCCGGCAGGTATATGGCATTGGTGGTATCTACGAAGAAGACGAAGGTCAGCGCATTATTGAGGCTGGCAACGCTGAAGTCGTGATACCAGAACCAGTGGTCTACAGCCCAGCTCAGGTAGTTGAAGCTGAACCTACTCAGGTAGTTGAAGCTGAACCTGCTCTGGTAGTTGAAGCTGAACCTGCTCCGGTAGTTGAAGCTGAACCTGCTCAGGTAGTTGAAGCTGAACCTGCTCTGGTAGTTGAAGCTGAAACTGCTCCGGTAGTTGAGTCTCAAATCGAAGAAAGGAAATTAACCTTTATCAAAAATGTCATTTCCTACGGGCGACAGAAGGGTTCTTGGGCAGCAGCCGAGGAGACTTTCAGAGATCGCCTGAAGAATGACGCTAACGCGCTTGCGTTTGCGCTCAATGAGCTGCGTACTGCACAAGCTGCCTAACCTTGCCTCGGGGCTTCCGGTTTCCATTTTTGAAATGGAAGCTGGTTGCCAGGCTTTTTTTGAGGATATATATGAAATTTCTAATCAGAAACTTCGGGGATGATCAGCATTGTGATACCCCTGAAAGCGTCATCCAAACGCTACATGATAGATATGCAGGCAAATCGGTTAGCGTCATAAAAACAGTACCTAGCGGAATGCAAAGTGTGTTTTATGTTGATGTCCCGAACGACCCGTCACTGTCAATTTTTGACAGTTTCACGGGGCTGCTTGTCAGTACCGAGACCCTGATTCACTGAATCATTGTCTTTTTCTAACCCCACAAGGGATATTTCCCTTTGGGGGCAATATCCCGAACTTGAGGATATTGCGATGAGAATAATTAACGTGGCTCAACGCACGCCTGCCTGGTATGCCTGGAGACAGGATGGCATTTCGGCGTCGGATGCGCCGGTGCTCATGGGGATCAGTCCCTACAAAACGCTTTGGCAGCTATGGGCAGAGAAGAAAGGTGTTATCACACCACCTGATCTGTCTAAAAATCCCCATGTGCAGAGAGGTATTGCACAAGAGGATGAAGCCAGAGAGGAAGCAGAGAGTCAGCTTGGCATGTCGCCACTGCTGCCCCTTTGCATTGAGCATGATGATCACCACTTCCTTAAAGCGTCTCTTGATGGGCTTTCGGTCGATGACCAGATTGTTGAACTGAAGTGTCCAGCGGAGAAAACGTATGAGGATGTGTTGAATAACAAGGCGAAATCTGAAGCCTTTCAAATGTATTTTGCGCAAGTGCAGTTTCAGCTTTTGGTTGCTGATGTAACCACCGGCTGGCTTTGCTTCTATTGCAAAGGAAAGCCACTGCTCAAGTGCCGGATACAGAGGGACGACAACTATATTGAATCCCTTCTTGAAAGAGCCATGGACTTCATCATGATGGTGAAAAATGACATTGAGCCTGAAAAGGATCCTGAACGTGACATTCTCATTCCAAGTTCCGATTTGGAAAGATGGGATGATTGCGCGGTCAGGTATTGCCAGGTTAAACGTCAGATTGAGCCCCTGGAGGCAACGCTCAAAGAGCTTGCCAAAGAGGAAAAGGCAGTCAAAAAGGAACTCACAGAACTTCTTGGAACATTCCATAAAGGAAAGTATTCAGGTGTTCAGGTCACCAAGACCGTGCGTTCCGACGTTGTTGACTGGAAAGCTGTGTGCTTCGCTCTCTGCGAATCACATGGAATAACACTGACAGACAGTGACCTGGCGGAATTTTCCCGCCCGGGTGCAGTGTCAATCAGAGTAACTGCGAGTAGAGAGGCTATCAGCAATCTTGGTGTCACCGATCCGGAGATACCCGATACGCCGCCGGCCACTCTTCCCCCGCAACCACCGCAAGGTGAGGTGAGGACATTCTTCTTTTAGAAGATTACGCCTTTACCGATTAAAGCCCAGATAACCCTATCTGGTTCGCTCTACCATCACACCACATGTGTAACTGTATGTTTTGCATACGGCCGCATTGTGTCTTTTTACCGCCCACGGGGTATGTCAGATAACCCCGTCCGGGGGTATCTGCATCCTCGTTTCTGAGGATAGAACCATGATCTCTTATAATGAAAACAGAACCACCGCTCTGATCGATGTAGCTGAAACCTTCGGTCTTCCCGAGGCTAACGGCTTATTCATGGAGGGTTTTCTGGAATCCGATCATCCGGCAATACCCAACATTGATGCGGGCTATGTGTTCCGAAAAGAACAGTTCCGTGACGTGTATGGTTTTCTGGAAGATCCGGATGGCGATGGATTCTATATCCATGGTCCAACTGGTTGTGGCAAGACATCGTTGATTCGTCAGATTGCAGCTCGCCTGCACTGGCCGGTTCAGGATGTTACCTGTCACGGTAGAATGGAGTTGTCTGACCTTGTTGGGCAGCACACGCTGGTCAATGGTTCCATGCAGTTCATGTATGGACCTCTGGCGAACGCTGTTAAACATGGACACATCTTGATTCTGAATGAAATCGATCTCGTTGACCCCAGCGAGCTGGCAGGACTTAACGGCATCCTTGAAGGTTCGCCTTTGATCATCGCCTCGAATGGTGGAGAGGTTATTACTCCCCACGAAAAATTCAGGGTGGTGGCGACGGCAAACTCAAATGGCGCCGGTGATTCCTCTGGCTTGTACCAAGGGGTTCTCCGTCAGAATGGTGCTTTTATGGATCGTTTTTCCTTACTGGAGGCTACTTATCCGGATGAGGAAATCGAATCTTTCATTCTGGCCAAATCCGCAGGTGCTTTGCCCGAGGAACTTCGCCAGAAAATGATCAGCGTAGCCAACGAGGTTCGCAGGATCTTCATTGGTGAAGCGGATAGCGATATTTCCCTGAGTGTCACGTTTTCCACCCGGACCCTGGTTCGGTGGGCACGCAAGACGCTGCGGGTACGCTCTCCAGCCAACCCAAACGCCATTGAGTACGCCCTGTTCCGAAGCCTGACTGCTCGGGCTGAAGAAGAGGAGCGAATTGCTATTCATCAAATTGCCAAGGATATCTTTGGCGATCACTGGGCTTAACAGCCTTTAATACCAACCCATGAGCGGGTGCCTATTCCCGCCAGGGAGTCGTGCATTCGCTCATCCCATCAGGTGACTGCAATGAACGACATTTTTGATATCTATCGATTCGATAATGGTGATGGTACGTCGAAAGACTGGGGGTGCTGCTTTGGTAGTGGCCCCAGCAATACCAAATCACCGTTAACGGTGATCTACGGTGCAACGGGAAAACGTATGCGCTGTAAATCAATCGACGCTAGTAACGCAGAAATGAGTCGTAGAGCCAACGCCAAGGAAATGAAGGGGTATCAATTTATTGGCCAGGGTCGTGTTGATCGTAACACCGGCCTGCTGTCCATGATTGACGATAGCCCTGCACCGGAGCTGGCCTCTGCTCAACAGAAGCTCGTGTATGTACAGCTAACAGGGAAGCTGGCTGGCCTTGAGTGGCAAAAGTTTGTTCGTGTTCTTGAGCACGTCAAAAGCAGATTGCCCGATGGGTATCAGGCAGAAATGCCGTTATCCAAAGGCACAACTGACGCACTCTTAACGTTTGATGATGGCCAATCCATCCGTTTTGAAAATGATCAGAGGGGTGGTTTTACCCTCGATTGTTGCTCATTTCAGGTGGTGTCGATGCTGTTTCTTCTGGCTCTGAGCATGGAGCTAAGGGCTGCATTCGACCGGAACATCATCAATATTGTTGATGATGATGGCAATTTTGTTTGTCCCGAAAACCTCAAGGAAGAAGACCGTTTCTTCCAGGAGCATTTCGGTATCACCGTGAACAGTTCTTCGTCGTTGAAAGATATAGCAATTGACCTGGGGTTACTGACCAGGCCAATCGATCTTTCTGCAATCGAGAGCTCCGTTCCCGTCTACTTCTTCTGATCACACTTCCCTAACGGGGCAAATCAAGCCCCATAGGGGTCATGGTTTGTCCCTTCTGTATGAGGCTCAAACCATGCAATACAAAGACGTTCTTAACAAAATCGACGCGATAAACGTCGAATGTTCCATTTGGTCTGGGCGCCGTAGCCTGAAGGCCGAGGACATCGCTATTTCAAGCGATGACCTTCCCGGTCGTGATGTGGTTTCACTGGGCGCCAAGAAGATCTGCAATCCTGATGATCTTCGGGTCTTCCAGAAACTACGCAAGAAGGCGGATAGAGTCTGTGATGGCTTTGGTATCAGGTTCATGGGTGGTTATGCCATTCCCGTGTCCGTTTCTGACAAGGTTGTATCTGAGCTTGCGCAGATAAAAACCGAGTTTGAAGATGCCCTGGAACATTTCTGCACGCATTACAACCAGTCGATTGATGACTGGATCACCAAGCACCCCTCCTTTGAGGATGCGTTGAAGAAGGCGGTTTTGCCGCTTTCCGTGGTCAGGAACAAATTCCTGTTTGACTATGCCGTATACAAGGTTGAAGGCAGCGCAACAGCGCCGCAACAACTGGAGCGGCAGGTCGGTCGCATGGGCGGCACACTGTTTGACGAAATAGCGAAGGAAGCCGGCGATTGTCTCAACCAGACATTCGTAGGGCGATCCCAGCTAGGCCAGAAAACACTGTCTCCCATCAAGCGGTTGCTCACGAAGCTGGAATGTCTGTCATTCCTGGATTCAAAGGCACTCGTGATTTGCGATTACATCAGGAACCTCCTGGGAACACTGCCGAAAACCGGTCCTATTGTTGGCCAGCAGTTCTCTGAAGTTATTGGGCTGATGTTCATCCTGTCCGACAAGGACAAGATGATTGCGTATGCCGAAGCAAACTCCAACGGGGTTTGTGTCAGCCAGCCTCAGATAGTTTTACCGGAAGCACCGGCTCCAGTCGTTTCGACTGTTGCCGTACCCGATGTCCCATTGTCAGAAATTGACAAGGGGATGCCGGATGCAGAACCGGAGCCTGAGAAAAAGATTGAGCCTGCCAGCATCCCTGATGCGCCGGCACAACAATCTTCTGTGTTCTATTTCTAACCCACCCATGACGGGACCTTTCCCGTCTGGGAAGGGTCTCTGTCGTCGATTACAGATGGAGACTCATCATGAAATACAACCCTAATTGCGTCATGAACGCGCTGCCCATCGTGGCAACATCGCTCGGCAACAAGTTCGGGGTAAAAATCAGGGTATGTGGTAGTGACGCCTATACAGATGGCGAAACCATCACGATTCCTGCGTTTGATCCTAAATCGAAGAAGGAGGCGGAGCTGGTCTGGGGTTATCTCGCACATGAGGCAGCTCATGTCCGATACACCGACTGGAAGGCCGTTCCTGCCAATAGTAAGAGCCCAATTCTGCAACATATCCTCAATATCATTGAGGATGTCAGGATTGAAAAGGAAATGGCCAAGCCCTTCCCTGGTACACGAAACACGATCACGAAACTTTTCGAGGATTTTGTGTTGAGTGGAAAGATGGAGGCGCCCAAGCCGGACGATCACCCCGCCGCCATACTGAGCAGTTATCTGTTGACTCACCTGAGAAGTACCGTTTTGGCCCAAGCTTGCCTTGAGCCGCTGGCGGAACTCTCGCGTGATGCACTGGAAAGCTGCTTTACGGCGGGCATGGTTGTGAGACTTGATGTGTTGCTTGAACAGGTTGAACGCTTAGCCAGCACTGGAGAGGCGCGAGATCTGGCAAAACGCATCTTGAAAATGATAAAGGATGATCTGAAGCAGCAAGCCCAACAGAGCAACCAGGCTGGCCAGAATGACCAGAGTGGAAACCAAGGCAACCAAGCTGGCCAGAGTGACCAGAGTGGAAGCCAAGGCAACCAAGCTGGCCAGAATGACCAGAGTGGAAGCCAAGGCAACCAAGACGGCCAGAATGACCAGAGTGGATTGGAAAATGCTATACGGGAACTGCTTTCAGCGGATAAGGGTGCTCTTCCAGAGGATTTCTTCAGCCGGATTGCTGATGAAATGATCTCAAAATCGGAAAATGCCCCTGATGATCTAGCTTACGACTATGGTTCACCCAAAGTAGGCATTTTGCCTGCTGGTAGAAATACCGGCTCTGATTTGCTGAAAAAGGTGCGTTCCGAGTCTGCGAAGCTGTCAGCGCAACTGCATGGCATCATCCAGGCTGAAACGATGAGCAAGGCTAGAAGTGCGAGTAGTGGCAGAAGGCTTTCTGGTCCCAGATTGACGCGCATTCTGACTGGTGACAGTCGGGTGTTTGAACGTCGGTCAGAAGGGATCAAGCCCAATGCTGCTGTCCATTTTAGCCTGGATGTATCTGGCTCTATGAGCAATAAAGTCACAAGCGACTCTATGGTTACTCTCCTTGATGTAGCCAAAGAATGCCTGTTGGCGTTATCAATTGCTCTGGAACGGATACCTGGCGTCAACATTGGCTCCAGCTCATTTCCGGGACAATTTTATGAGCACAATGTAAATTGCATCATGCCGCACGGTCAGTCATCGAAGATGGCTGCTGATGTTTTGACTCGTGTACATACCTCTGGTTGTACACCCATGCACTACGGTATGTGGCACGGATTGCAGCAGCTCATGCTTCAACCTGAACCACGGAAAATCCTGTTCATCATTACAGATGGCGAACCGGACGATCCTGATGCTGTTCACTCACTGGTCAAGCGATGTGCCCGTTCGGGTATAGAGCTTGTTGGTATAGGAATAGGACAATATGCGTCTTATGTTAAGACGCTGTTTCCTGTTGCAGAGGTGGTGTTGGACGTAACCCAATTGAAAAAGGTCATGTTCAATATTTCCAAATCCTTATTAAAGGCTGCATAGCCTCATTTCATAACCCCTACGGGATGTAATTTATCCCGGAGGGATAGGTTGCATCCCTTTTTTTTGAGGATGCAATCATGCTTAAAACACGTTGCACTGATACGTTTGACATGTTTTCGGAGCAATTAATCACTTTGGCGGCCTTTGATAACGGTAACACCGGTATTAAAAGGAAACCCAAGTCTAATTCTAAAAGGATCACGTATCCTGATCCGGAAGCAAATCAAATTGACTTGCTTGATATTCTCCTGGGCCTTAAATCTGAAGACACAACGGTTAATGGTGGCAACACCTTTACCTGGGGTGATTCAGATATTCTGGCAATGAGAGAAGCACTGCTTCTTGACTCTCTCAGGGTATTTCTTGATGCGCGAACCGGTAGGGACACGAAAGAGGATGTGGCAGGCTGGATGATGTCAGATGACATGCATCCTTTCTGCTTCACACTCTGCTGTGAGAGCTGTCTGGTTTGCCCGCAAGAGCTACGTGAAAAGGTCAAGGATCTCGTCGTTCGGGTTCATAAGCGAATCTGGGATTACTGCTGATGTAACCGGTTGTCACCGGTAAACCTTCCTTCCCATCGGGGTTTCACTATTCCCGATGGGGAGTAGTGACTCCGCTTTTTTGGAGTTCTGTAATGACTGTTGATACGACACAGGCGCTGGCTGAAGCTGTCTGCACGGCTCTAACCTGCGCATTTAGTGAGGAGATGGCTCCGGTTGATCAGGCAACACTGAAACTGCGGAATGATATGGTTGAAGCCATTATTCAACACGCAGTATCAGCGTTCGGAACGGATAGCCCATTTGTTATGGATGCTGAAACGTCATGCGGACTCATGCCAGATATTGTGGCACGACATTCAATTGACAAGGGGCGCGAAATTAATGAGAACGGCCAGGCCGGTGACATCTGTTTCGACTGGCTGTTCCATAACATGATCCTGTTTTACGACAAAGAAAAGGACTTGTGGGTTGATAACAAAACCCCTGAGTTAGTGGATTTGTCATATGAAAACAAAAACGGTTGGCCTGTTGATGATGACGGATATATGTATGGTCTCTTGACGCATATTTCCCGAATCTGATTCCAGTCCTTTCTTAATTATTGATTCAAGCCAGTTTTCACGACTGGCTTGATTGCAATAATCACTTAAGGGGTATTAACGATGTTTATTGACTATCGAACGGTACAGGATCACGCCCGGGGTCAATGGCTGGATATTTTCAGATCACTGGCACCGGCGTTGGATGACGCCGTCAGCAAAAATGGCAGGCACGTTCGCTGCCCGAATCCGCAACATGACAGCCCTGACGGGTTTCGATTGTTCAAGGATTCGAATGAGACAGGTGGTGGAATCTGTAGCAGTTGTGGTTCGTTTGCAGGAGGTATCAGCCTGCTGCAATGGGTCAATGACTGGGACTTCAAAACTACCATTAACCAACTGGCCGGCCATCTCAACCTGACCAGTCAGGATACGGTCAAACCTGTACAAAGGAGCGTTCAACAGGTTCACAGACCGCTATCGGATGAGGAAAAGAAGAAAGGCGAGCAACGCAAGAAACAGATGAATGCCATCTGGCAGGAATCCCTACCTCTTGAGCACGCTGAATCTGAAGTAGGTCGTATGTATTTCGTGCGACGTGGTTTTTCGGCAACACGGCATATTGTCGGCCTGAAACCCGTTATCCGATTTCATCCGGCCATGCCCTATTACCATGAAGGTACGTGCCAGGGAAATATGCCCTGTCTGGTATCACTGGTGAGCGACAAAGCGGGGAAACCCGTCACGTTGCATCGCACCTTTCTGGACAAAGAAGGCAAAAAGTTATCGCCAAACGCATTCCCATGGAAAGAGAGTGCGCCATCAGCGAAGAAGATAATGCCATTACCCCCCGGGGTATCAATGACAGGTGGTGCTATCCGGATCGGTGAGCCTGGCGCCATTTTAGGCGTAGCGGAGGGAATTGAGACGGCATTGGCCGTTTCAGTCACCACCGGGCAAACCGTCTGGCCCTGCGTCAGCGCATCCATGCTCCAGAAATTCATACCGCCTGCCGGTGTTAGGGAAATCTGGATCTGGTGTGACCTTGATCGTTCTAAAGCGGGCGTTAAAGCGGCGCATGCCCTGAAAAGCCAACTGACGAACAAAGGGATACAGTGCAGGGTTAATGTTCCACCCATGCCGTTGGTTGATGGCGAGAAGAGCCGGGACTGGGCTGATGTCATGACTGCCATGGGGCGAATGGGTTTTCCCGCATTTCGCACCCACTAAGGAGGAAATATGGATATGTCAGGCTGCTTTTCAGCCGCAGTGATTGAAACCGATATTGGTGCGAGCAATTCCTGCCCATTCTCCCCGCCCCCGGGCTGGGAGGGAGGGCGAGAGGAATACCTCGTACTCATGCGACACC
The DNA here is from genome assembly GCF_039540975.1 of Kistimonas scapharcae. NCBI lineage: Bacteria > Pseudomonadati > Pseudomonadota > Gammaproteobacteria > Oceanospirillales > Endozoicomonadaceae > Kistimonas > Kistimonas scapharcae. The sequence goes on along the minus strand of NZ_BAABFL010000128.1, from coordinate 4,256 downwards.
GGCTGAAAACGCTGGATTGGGGGCAGAGGATTCTGTGCTGCGCCCGCTTTGCCAGCCATTCACCCATTAAAATAAAGGGTCAGTTTTTTCTTGAGGCCAACGAAATCTTGTCAGCCTTGAGAATGTGATCCCCCCTGAGAAACCGGTCCTTGTGGCCGGTTTTTTCTTTATATCGTTCAACAATATTGAACCAATCGGGAAAAATTAATTTTCAAGAAAGGCACAATAGCCAAAACGTTTCAGCAAGATGTATTCATGTCATTATTTCCTCAACGGTATATGCAGTTTCTACTGCTGATGCTTTGCATGGCAGGTATTTCCTTTACATGCCTTGTATACGCTTCTCAAACCAATGACACGGGATCGTCCCTGTCCAGTAACTACTTTGACGACAAGGAACAGGGCTGGTTCTGGTACAAAATTGACATTGAGCCAGAAGAACAAAAAGAGCCTGAAACGGTTACCCCCTCCCCTGCCCCTGTTGAGCCGCCACCTCCCCATACCAAAGAACCTGAACAGGCGCTGGAACCTGAACCTTTATCGGTTGAATGGTTGCGTGAGCAGATGCCCATTTATCTGGATAAGGCGATCGATAATCCTACTCTTGAGAATGTTCGCGCCTATAAATTTCTTGAACGGGTGGCAATGGACAAGTCCTCCCGATTCGCTGAAGTGAGCACCAGAGTTGTTTTAGGCGATCCCCTGCTGGATGAAACGGCTCGCCGGCCAGTATCCGATTTCGCTGCCAAAGCCTATAACCAAAAGAGCAGTACTGAAACCGACAACCTGCTTCGCTCCATAGCAGCGAACAAAGGGATATTTTTCTTTTTTCTCTCTTCTTGTTCATTCTGCGAGAAACAAGTCCCGTTGTTGCAGAACCTGGAACGCTTATACGGCTTCACCGTGCAAGCTATCTCCATTGATGGTCTACCAATGCCCAGCGGCGCCTATCCAGATTTCCTGGCTGACAACGGTCAGGCGCGAATGCTTAACATTCAGGCAACCCCTGCCCTGTTTCTTGCCGACCCCGCCACCTCACAACTCGAACCGATAGGCCAAGGACTATTGTCATTTTCTGACATTAAGAACCGCATAACCACAGCTGCACTTCGCGCAGGCTGGATATCCGAAGAAGAACTGGATGAATCCCGTCCACTCAACAACATCATGCGTACTGATCGTGGATTGGAGTCGATTCCGAACGTCCCACCGGTTTTCATGGATCTCATTAATAGAACAGGGGCCTCTGTCGAATGAAAAAGTGCCTTGCTGTAGCAATATCGATAACGCTTGCACTCTCGCCCAGCTACCTACATGCCGGTCTGGAGAGTTCTCTCAAGGATATGTTTGGCTCCATGACGAATACGACCAACCCGTCAGCCTATCAAGGCCAGACTAGAGGCGTATTGTCAGGTGGCGCTTTCCATGCCCGAAACAAAATCATGGACTCGAATCTGCTGGCGATGTCACCTCCCGGGTTCAGTGCTGGTTGCGGCGGCATCGACATGTACGGGGGGGCATTCTCCTTCATCAACAAAGACCAGATGATCCAAATGATGCGTAGCATTGCATCCAATGCCCTTGCCTATGGCTTTAACGTCGCGTTCTCGACGATCTGCAAACCCTGCCAGCAAACGGTGGAGGAATTGCGAAATATCGCCAGTGAAGTGAATAGCCTGAACATTAACTCCTGTGAACTGGCCAGCGGCGGGATACCGGCCACATGGGATCGAATCTCGACCGCAACCACCAACATTTCCTCCTCTCTGGATAACATGGTCTCGGGCTATGGCGACATGTTTGAGTCCAGCGGCCAGACAGAAAACAAAGAGCCCGTCGAAATTCAGAAGGCTAACAATCCCACTGAGTATGCAAAAACCGTCACCGGGAATGTCGTCTGGCGCATTATCAACGAGCAACAGCTCAACAAATGGTTTGTATCTAACCAAAACTCGGACATGCTCGAAGCAGTTATGTCACTCACTGGAACAATCGTCAAAGAGGATCTTCAGGACAACGGTGATGGCAAGGGGAAATCTAACCCGATCAGGCCTTATTTCGGCACGATCTCTGCTGAAAACCTGCTGGCAGGTGGTGAACTTAAAATTTATGACTGCCAGAAACAGGATGCCAATGGTTGCCTGAATCCTAAAGTAAAAACAGTCGATGTTAAGGGAATGCGTACCTTTGTTGCTGAGATGTTGGTCGATGGCCCTAACAGTATTCTTGAGCACTTCCGCACGAATAAACCCGTGACCAACGAACATACTAAAGCCTTCATGGTGAACGCACCTGCCCAGGTGGGCGCTATGCTCCGTAACCTGTCCACAATTGACGTTGATGTTGCCAATGACTTTGGTAGTTTCGCTTCCCCCATTATCGCGCTATCGCTGGTTGATGGTTATGTACGCCAAGTCGCTAACACCACGCTCCAGGTGCTGTCATACAGCTCTGACCCTGATGCCGACAAAGCCTATAAACAGGTTTCCGAGCGAATTGAGGCTATCCATTCAGAATTAGCCTCACTCTATGATCACTATGGTCGGCTCAGCGATGTTCGGGATGAGTATGGCAAGCACATGACCTATCTGAAAATGAAAGGGTATCTCTACTCTGGCAGCTCTAATACAGCTCAACCTAACAGCAAACCTGCAACTACTGGCAACATCTGAGGCAACCGATGATCTGGGATATCTATTCTGTTGGAGATAGCAATTTTCTGTATGCTGTGTTCAATGGCGTTGCTATGGTGGTGAACGATGACGGTTTCCGTTCCATGGTCGTACTGGGCGCCTTGCTTGGAGTGATAGGGCTCTCGTTTCACGGACTATCTCAGGGCGGGAAGTTCCCTGAGTTTCAGCATCTCCTGATAGGGTTCATCATCATTTATGGCGGGTTTTACACCACTACGTCGGTTGCCATTCACGACGTTTACACCAATGAGGTTAAGCGGGTCGATAATGTGCCACTGGCCTTTGCTGCTGGCAGTATAGTCACCCAGGCTGGCCGATTTTTAACGGAGAAGTTCGAACAGGGCTTCTCGACAGCGACGATGAGTAACTACGGTTTTGTTGATCCCCTTTCGGTCCTGGCTACTGTTCGCCAGTCCACAATGTACAACATGGGGATGGCAGAAGCCTTAACCACCTCTCCAACCAACAACCTTCAGGCATCCTGGCATAACTACATCAAGGAATGCACCTTGGTAGGTATCGACATCGGTGAGAAAACCCCCAAAGACGTCTATTTTGCGTCAGATTTTGTTGAAGGCCTGCGGTTTGACCATAACGTGTATGGTACAGAAATCTATCTTGGCCAGCGCGAATACAAAACCTGCAAGGAAGCCTACCCTCTGCTAAAAAACGCCACCACAGGGACAACAGCAGGCAACATCTTCACTACCCTCGGTAAACACCTGAGCCTACAGCCTGGGGAAACACCAAAGGATCGGCTCGGCAAAGCGATTCAGTCTCTAGGGTTATCGGCAGAAAATGCACAGAAATACGTGCTGGCATCGACGCTTGAACCTGTTTTTTTTGACGCTGCTCACGCCAAATACATCGAGTATCGCCAACCCGCATATGCAGCTATGGTCAATGATGCCATTAACCAGCGCAATACCCAGTGGGCAGCGGAAGGCTCACTGTTCATGAATATTGTCCGACCAATGATGGCGTTCATGGAATCGTTTGTCTTCGCCATTACGCCACTGGCTGCATTCCTGGTGGTGACCGGATCAAAAGGCGTACAACTCGCTGGCAAATACCTGATTTTGTTGATCTGGATACAGCTGTGGCAACCGCTTCTGGCTGTCGTGAATCTCTATATTCTCACTGTTGCAGGCAATGAACTGATCGCCTTATCAGCAGGCTCGGGCTTTGCTTCTCTGGCTTCTATCCAGATGGCAGACAAAACACTCCAGACATGGCTTTCCATGGGGGGGATGATGGCTGCGTCTATACCGGCATTATCACTGATGCTGATTTACGGTTCTGCAGTAACGGCTACGTCTCTGATGGGACGCATGCAAGGTGGCGATTTCATCAATGAGAAAAAGGTATCGCCTGACACCATGAATGCCCCGCCGGTTCTGAACCACAATATTGGATGGTCAGGCAACCAGACTACCGGCTTCTACGGAAATGGTACACCCGACGCAGTTTCCTCTTTATCGACCTTAAATCCCGCTTAACCTTGGGAATGTGAGCAAGCTGGCCGTACTTTTGGCAACAGAGTACAGTTTTTGCACAAAACGC
>NZ_BAABFL010000127.1:0-17323 GCF_039540975.1 Kistimonas scapharcae | reverse complement strand
ACAGGACAAGTGTTGCGTGTTGAGGGTATCCCTGCCGGGACAAGGGTCATTTGTCCGGGGTTTGATGGGGTGGTTGATGACGGTTTTATTGAGTGGTTGTCCGTGACCGAGGGTACCCACCATTTCTTGCTGGTTAATTTTCCTTACAGGGAGGTAGAGTTCGATGCCATCGTTACAGCCGTATGATGCCCTTGCCCAGCAAGCGGCAGACAGGGATGACATTAACGCTGCCCGTGATCGGATGGAAATAGCCCCTATTCAGATTGGGGATTATTTGGTGGATTGTGACCCGAAATCAGAGACACGGATGGATAATGCCCTCAAGGTCTTTGCCACTATAGCGGCTAAAGGCACCCTTGATTGGACAATGGCGGACAACCAAGTGGTACCACTGACACGCGCTGGCCTTGAAACCATCTACAACGATATGCTCACCGCCAGGGCGCTACGTTCGGCCCAACTCCATGCTCGTGCGACAGAGATCAAAGGTCGCTTGCCGGGTGTCACGATGCGGGATATTGAGCCTGAGAATTGGGGGTGAGAAACAGCGGCAACTGTCGTTTATATGGGGTCGTAAAGTAGCAAAAAAACTACGTAAGTTATTGATTTTTGGTAGTGAATAATGGTGTTTTTGATGTCGTATATTTTTATAAAAAATCGTTATAAATCAATGTGTTAAGAGGTCAAAAAAAGGCTTTCTCAGCAAAAACCGCCCGGATCGTGTCCGGGTGGTGCCTTGCGGTTTTCCGTATTCCACCATATTCCATGGCATAACGACAGCGGTTTTATCGTTTACCCAGAGGTAGCGTCGGCAAGTGTTTTTGTCTGAAGTAACTGGTCCCAGATGGCGATAACGACGCCGCGTTCCTTCTGGAACTGATCTGCAGACACGCTGCTGCGAAGCTTTTGTAGCGCACGGAGGTGAAGTATTTTTCGATAACTCTGGTAGATATCACGAAGTTGCTGGCATTCCTCTGCAGGGAGAAGGCCCGCCCGCTCCAGTTCTTCCAGAATACGGATGTTGTCACTCCATTTCAGCAGGGTCGGATGATCATGAGACCAGGCAAGCACCGCATATTGAGTGATGAATTCTATATCGACGATGCCGCCGACATCCTGTTTCAGGTGGAAGAGGTGGTTTTCATTCCAGGTATCAGGCCGAATACCTGCCCCGGTTTCCTTGGTGCCCAGGTTGTCCCGCATTTTCCTGCGCATGTCGAGGACGTCTTTTCGTAATTCGTCCAGGTCACGAGGTTCGCCGAGTGTGGTTGCGCGAATCTGTTCAAAGCGTGCAGCCAGTTCGGAGCAGCCGGCAATGACACGGGCTCTGACCAGCGCCTGGTGTTCCCAGGTCCAGGCTTCGTTTTTCTGGTATTTCTCAAACGCAGGTAACGACGAAACCAGCAGGCCTGAGTTGCCGGAGGGCCGCAACCGCATATCCACATCGTACAGCTGGCCGGACGCCGTGGCTGTGGATAATATGTGGACAATTCGCTGACCCAGGCGGGTGAAGAACAGGTTGTTGTCGATTTCCCGTTCACCGTTTGTGCTCAGGTTAGTGCCACCATTATGAATGAAGACAAGGTCCAGGTCAGATCCCGGACCCAGTTCAATGCCGCCCAGTTTGCCATAACCCAGGATGACGAAGCCCGGGTTGCAGGGTTTGTCGTGTGTCTCCATGGGGTGGCCGTAGCGAACCGTCAAATGGTTCCAGGCGATATTCAGGATTTCTTTCAGGATGGATTCGGCAATCCAGGTCAGGTAATCACTTTCTTTCATCAACGGCATGGTGCCAGCAACCTGGGCTGCTGCCAGGCGAAGCACGTGGGCCATTTTGAAATAGCGCAGCGCTTCCATTTGGGATTCCAGATCTTCTTCCGGAATATGGGACAGCTGCTGACGAAGCTCATCCTGAAGGGCTTCCTGGTTCGGTGGTGTGTAAAGGTTGCCAAGATTAAGAAATTCATCGAGCAAGACCGGGTGGCGGGCAACCTGTTCGCTGATCCAGGGACTGGCGGCACAGAGTTTGACCAGGTGTTCCAGTGCGTGCGGGTTTTCGATAAGCAGTACCAGATAGGCGGTACGACGCAGTACGGCTTCAATAATCGGCAAGACCCGGTTCAATGCCTGGTCCGGGTCTTCAGCATGACTGACTGTTTGCAGCAGTGCTGGCATAAACTGGCGAATGCGATCGGCGCTCTGACGTCGAACGGTCTTGAGTACTTTGCTGTCACGGAGATCCAGAAGGCGTCGGTGAGCGGTTTCCGGATCCGTAAAGCCATGACGCTGCAGCAGCTCAACCTCCTCTTCAGGCTGACGTCGGGCAGACCAGAGGACTTCCCAGTCATCGCCGGATTCCTCGTTAGAGGATGGCTTTGCATCAGGGTCACGAATCACCTGCTCGAAATGGTACGTGACGTGCTCGCGATGATGATCCAGCGCTTGCTGGAAGGTTTGCCGGTCATCGTGGCCCATGACCCAGGCGAGCCGGTCATACTCTTGCGTGGTAGCGGGCAGGGTCTGTGTTTGGCGATCGGCAACGGCCTGCAGTGCGTGTTCGGTATTTCTGAGGAAATGATAGGCTTCGGAGAGTTCCTGACAGGCTGCCTGAGGCAGATAACCCAAAGCTTCCAGTGACGATAAAACCGTCAGGAGTGAACGTTCTTGCAGTCGTCGCTCCCGTCCACCATGAATCAGCTGGAAGCTCTGAACAATAAACTCGATTTCCCGGATGCCGCCGGGACCCAGCTTGATATTGTTTTGCATGTTACGACGCGAAACTTCTCGGTGAATCAGTCGCTTCATGTCCCGCAGGGCGTCTATGGCGCCAAAATCGATATAGCGACGATACACAAACGGTCTGAGGCTCTTGAGCAGTTCTTCGCCTCGGCGGATGTCGCCTGCCACCACCCGTGCCTTGATCATGGCGTACCGTTCCCAGTCCCGCCCCTGATCCTGGTAGTACTGTTCCATGGCGGCAAAGCTGAGTACCAGTGCGCCACTCTGGCCGTAAGGGCGGAGGCGCATATCGACGCGGAAGGCAAAACCATCGACAGTTTTGGCATCCAGAGCGGTAATGAGCTTTTGACCCAGCCGAACAAAGAATTCCTGATTGTCCAGGCTGCGGGCGGCACCTTTTGTTTCGCCTTTATTCGGATAACAAAATATCAGGTCGATATCCGATGAGAGGTTAAGTTCGCCAGCGCCCAGTTTGCCCATACCGAGTATGACCATTTGCTGGGGAACCGGTTCAGACTCGGGCGCAGAGGCGCCATAAGGTGTGCCGAGTGTTTCGCACAGTCGTTTGTAGAGCCACCCGCAGGCGCTGTCGATGCAACTGTCTGCCAGGTTGGACAGGTCTGCGGTGGTTTCCGATAAATCCGCCAACCGATTCAAATCGCGCCAGATAATGCGAAGCTGGTGGTAATGCCGAAATTGCCTGAGCGTAGCCGCCAGTTCTTCTTCTGATGTTGCAGTCAGCAGTTTGTCATTCAGCGACTGTTGAATGGCGGCTTTTGACAGTGTTTGCAGCAATTGACCATTGTTAACCAGCGTTTTGAGTAATTTTGGTTTTCGCTGGCAGAGGTCTGCAGCATAATCGCTGCCTCCCCAGCAGGTATCCAGCTGATGCTGGGTAGTTTGATCCAGATTCTCAAGAAATTGCCGGGTGTCGGCATCAATCTCTGCAAACTGCTGCCGACGGCATTGAAGTGACTGTCGGATTTGTTCAGGTATGACGGCGATCATGGAGCCCTCTGTCCAACCGGTAGGCGACGCCACGATAGTATCGGATTTTTTGCCTGTGCGTGAGGGCTTGTTCAGTCGGTTGTTCGATCGTGGGTTTGTCTGGCATTAAATGTAGCTTTACTACATGAAAGGGTCGATTAGGATTGTCAAACCTACAAAAAATGTAGTAAAACTACAAAATTATTTGAGTCTGAATCCGCAGGCTTTACTTGTTGATTCCAGAAGTTGTCATGACATGCCGCAGCGTGTCGTCAGCGGGCTCAAGACTATAATTTGAACATCAGGCGGCCGGGTGCGATGGATTCCGTTGCATTTTTCCGCCTCCCCTCAGGGCTTGGAGCATAGCAATGCAGCGCGATATTGATCCGATGGAGACCCAGGAGTGGCTGGATGCTCTCGAATCCGTGCTTGAAAAAGAAGGCGAAGACCGGGCGCATTTTCTGCTGACCCGTCTGGCCCAGCACGCCAGCCGCAAGGGAACACAGCTTCCCTACGCGATCACTACCCCTTACCGCAACACCATTCCTTCCGCCAAGGAAGCCCGGATGCCCGGCGACCTGTTCATGGAGCGTCGTATCCGTTCCGTGGTTCGCTGGAATGCACTGGCCATGGTGATGCGCGCCAGCAAGCGCGGCGGTGACCTGGGTGGTCACATCTCTTCTTTTGCGTCCAGCGCCACGCTGTACGATATCGGTTACAACTACTTCTTCCACGGTCCGGAAAATGACCGTGAAGGCGACCTGGTGTACTATCAGGGCCACGTGGCACCGGGTATCTATTCCCGTGCGTTCATGGAAGGCCGCCTGACCGAAGAACAGCTGGACAACTTCCGTTCCGAAGTGAGCGGCAAGGGTCTTTCTTCTTATCCGCATCCCTGGCTGATGCCTGAATTCTGGCAGTTCCCCACCGTTTCCATGGGACTGGGTCCGCTGCAGGCGATCTACCAGGCGCACTTCATGAAGTACCTGATCAACCGCAACATGATGCCGGAACAGAACCGTAAGGTCTGGGCATTCCTGGGTGACGGTGAGATGGACGAGCCGGAATCCCTGGGTGCGATCTCCCTGGCTGGCCGTGAAAAGCTGGATAACCTGGTCTTCGTGGTTAACTGTAACCTGCAGCGTCTGGATGGTCCGGTTCGTGGTAACGGCAAGATCATTCAGGAACTGGAAGGTGTCTTCCGTGGTGCCGGCTGGAACGTCATCAAGGTCGTCTGGGGCCGTCATTGGGATCCGCTGTTTGCCAATGACAAGAATGGCTCTATGCAGCAGATCATGGATGAAGCCGTAGATGGCGACTACCAGAACTGCAAGGCCAAGGGCGGTGCTTGGACCCGTGAGAACTTCTTCGGTCGTGATCCGGAAGCCCTGAAGCTGGTTGAGCACTTGTCTGATGAAGACATCTGGCGTCTGAATCGTGGTGGCCACGATCCGTACAAAGTGTACGCAGCGTATCACGCGGCAGTAAACCACACCGGTCAGCCGACCGTTATTCTGGCCAAGACCGTTAAAGGTTACGGTACCGGTTCCAGTGCAGAATCTGCCAACGTCAGCCACTCGGTCAAGAAGCTGCCGATTGAAGACCTCAAGCATTTCCGTGACCGTTTCGATCTGCCGATCCGTGATGATGAGCTGGAAAATGTGCCTTACTACAAGCCGGATCCGGAGAGCCCGGAAATGGTTTACATGCGCAAGCGTCGTGAGAAGCTGGGCGGTTTCATTCCGCAGCGTCGTCCGAAGACCAGCGTTGCTTTGCCTGTGCCTGAGCTGAAGGCCTTTGAAGCGGTTACTAAGGGCAGCGGTGAGCGTCAGATTTCCACGACCATGGCGCTGACCCGTATTCTGGGTGTGCTGACCAAAGACAAGACCCTCGGCAAGCACGTTGTGCCGATTGTACCTGACGAAGCCCGTACTTTCGGTATGGAAGGCATGTTCCGTCAGCTGGGCATCTACTCTGCTGAAGGCCAGAAGTACGAGCCGCAGGATTCTGACCAGGTCATGTTCTACAAGGAATCCAAGTCTGGCCAGATTCTGGAAGAGGGTATCAACGAAGCCGGCGCCCACGCGGCCTGGATCGCTGCTGCAACCTCTTACAGCAACAACGACGTGCCGATGATTCCGTTCTATGTGTTCTATTCCATGTTCGGTTTCCAGCGTACCGGTGACCTGGCCTGGGCATCAGGCGATATGCAGGCTCGTGGCTTCCTGGTCGGCGCGACTTCCGGTCGTACCACGCTGAACGGTGAAGGTCTGCAGCATCAGGACGGTCACAGCCATATTCTGGCGTCCACCATCCCGAACTGCGTGAGCTATGACCCGACTTACGGCTATGAACTGGCGGTCATCATTCAGGACGGTCTGCGCCGTATGGTTGAAGATCAGGAAAATGTCTTCTATTACCTGACTACCCTGAATGAAAACTACGTCCAGCCGGCGATGCCTGAAGGCGATGACGTGATCGAAGGCATCATCAAGGGTCTGTACTGCTTCGAAGAGAACTCCTGCAACGACAAGCCCAAGGTTCAGCTGATGGGTTGTGGTTCCATTCTGGAAGAAGTCCGTGCAGCGGCCGAGATTCTGCGTAATGACTTCGGGGTGGAATCGGATATCTGGAGTGCAACCAGCTTCAACGAGCTGCGTCGTGATGGCCTGGATGCTTCGCGCTGGAACATGCTGAACCCGACTGCTGAGAAGCGTGTCTCCTGGGTAGAGAAGCAGCTGTCCGGTCGCAAGGGGCCTGTCATTGCCGCGACTGACTATATGAAGCTGTATGCCGACCAGGTTCGTGACTTTGTACCGGGTACATTTGTTGCCTTGGGTACTGACGGTTTCGGTCGCTCCGATACCCGTGAGAACCTGCGCAGCTTCTTCGAAGTTGACCGTTACTACATCACGGTTGCAGCGCTGTCTGGCCTGATGAAGGACGGTGAGATCGAAGCCAGTGTGGTGGTGGATGCCATGAAGAAATTCGGCATTGATCCGGAAAAGAACAATCCCCTGTATTGCTAACGCTCTGTAACCCGGGGTGGCGGCGGAGTCAAAACCGCCACCCGGTTCCAGATCCTAAGGTGAACGAATGACTGACGAAATCATCAAGGTACCGGACATTGGCAGCGATGGCGCAGAAGTCATCGAAGTGTGTGTCGGGGCGGGCGATCAGGTTGAGGCCGAAGATTCTCTGATTGTGCTTGAGTCTGACAAGGCAACCATGGAGGTGCCTGCGCCTCGTAATGGCCGTATTGTCGAAGTCCTGCTGAAGGTAGGCGATAAGGTCTCTGAAGGTGATGACCTGCTGAAAATGGCTGCTGAAGGCGGTGCTGTAGCTGCAGAAGCACCCGAAGCTCCTGCCCCGGTTGCTGAGACACCTGCTGCGGCGCCAGCGCCTGAAGCGGTACCGGCAGCTCCCGCTGCGAGTGTTATCAAGGAAGTGCGGGTACCGGATATCGGTTCTGATAATGTGCCGGTTATCGAAGTGTCGGTGAAACCGGGCGACGAAATCAGCGAAGAAGATCCGCTGGTCACGTTGGAATCCGACAAGGCAACCATGGAAGTGCCATCGCCTTTCAGTGGCGTGGTCACGGAAGTGAAGGTCAAGGAAGGTGATACCCTTAGCCAGGGTGACCTGGTTGTGATGATGGAAGTTGCTGGTGCAGCGCCTGTCGCCCAACCTGCAGTACCTTCACAGGCGCCTGTGGTTGAAAAGCCGGCTGCAAGCCAGCCTGCAGCCTCTGCAGCTGCTCCGACTCAGCCTGCTGCAGAGTCTAACCGTGAGCTGGAGCAGGCGAATAAGAGCATCCACGCCGGCCCGGCAGTGCGCAAGATTGCCCGTGAGTTTGGCGTTGACCTGTCTCTGGTTCGTGGTTCTGGTCCCCGCAGCCGGATTCTGAAAGAAGATGTTCAGAATTATGTGAAGGCCAAGCTGAGCGAGCCAAAGTCTGCTCAGGTATCCGGTGGTTTGGGGATTCCCCAGATGCCGGCGGTAGACTTCAGCAAGTGGGGCGAAGTCGAAGAGAAAGAACTGACCCGTCTGCGTCAGGTTGCGGCAAAGAACTTCCAGCGCAGCTGGTTAAACGTTCCGCATGTAACCCAGTTTGATGAGTCTGATATCACTGAGCTGGAAGATTTCCGCAAGAGCCAGAAGGCTGCTGCCCAGGCCCGTGGCAGCAAGCTGACGCCTCTGCCGTTCATGCTGAAGGCCTGTGCGTATGCGCTGAAGGAAATGCCGCAGTTCTGTGCCTCCCTGTCACCGGAAGTTGATCGTATTATCTACAAGAAATACGTCAACATTGGTGTGGCAGTTGATACCCCGGATGGTTTGCTGGTGCCGGTCATCAAGGATGTCGACAAGAAAGGGTTGTGGGAGCTGGCTGATGAGTGTGTAGCTCTGGCTGAAAAGGCCAGAAACAAACAGCTCAAGCCGGATGAGATGCAAGGTGGCTGTTTCACCATCTCCAGCCTCGGTTCTGTTGGTGGTACAGCGTTCACGCCAATCGTGAATGCGCCTGAAGTGGCGATCCTGGGCATTTCCAAGGCGGAGATCAAGCCGAAGTGGAATGGTACGGAGTTTGCACCCCGTCTGATGCTGCCTTTGTCGCTCTCCTATGATCATAGAGCGATTAATGGCGCTGAAGCGGCGCGCTTTACAGCGTTGCTGGGTCAGTTGCTCTCAGATATCAGGAATATTCTGCTCTGAGTTATAAGATTGTCTTGCTAACAAAAATGCCAGCTTAAGCGCTGGCATTTTTTATGGTGGGAGATCAGAGACTAATGACCATCACTTCTGGTGATACGGCTATCGAGAAAGGCCAGTAGACCGCCTACCAAAAAGCCAGCCGCAAGAATGGCGCCGATAGAACCTATGCAAAACCAGCCGCTTACCATTACGAATTCGTTCATGTGTTGATCTCCCTCCAGTTGATTTTTCTATTTCTTGTTAAATCACTTTAAATCGATACTGGAAGTTACGAGTTGATCTGGATCAATAAAGCGCCGTTGCTATTGTTTAGCTCATTTTCATTTTTATAGTAAAAAATATTGATTATTCAGTAAATTAAGCTACGCATGTTCGTTATATAAAAAATAAAATTTAAATTGGCTTTATTTATTTCTGTATATTCTTAAAAAGATGGTTGTGATGCAATAGCATTGTTATTTATTCCCTAGAGCGGCATTTTCAGCCATAAACTTCTTGCCGGGGGATAGCGAGCTGCCGTAACCTAATGACTTCAAGTTATCCAGACGCGTTCTGGGTAGCCTTTCCATTATTACTACTGGCTGTAAAACCGACGCTAACAGTAAAGGGGAAAGATAATGCTGGAAGGTTGCAAGTCAGCCAAAGAGCGCTGGGGAGGTGTATCCGAGCTGATCGACAATTGGCTGAATGGGAGACAGGAGTTATTGGTACTTTACTGTTCCTTGAGCGGTGTTGAGCAGTTACGGGTCGATGAACGTCCCTTTTTTGAAAAAATGCGACATCTTTGCCAGATGCTGGTTGATTATGTATCTGCGGGGCATTTCGAGATCTATGAACAGCTTCAGCAGGAAGCCGTAGAATTTGATGATAATGCGGCTCTGAACTCTGCAACAGCGCTGTTTGACGCCATTCAGAAGACAACAGAATTCTGTCTCGACTTCAATGATGGTATCGATAAGTTCAGCGACATACAGTCTCTGCAGGTTGCTCTTTCCAAGCTCGGTGAGTGTTTGGAGGAACGTTTTGCACTTGAAGACCAGTTAATTGAAATACTGCATAACTCGCATGGGGAGGCTGTTACCCAATAGTGGGAGTTGCAGGTTACGCTATTCTGCAAATGGCTGGTTGTGATGAATGACCGTTTGATTCACAACCAGCCATTTCTTTAGTTCACTGCCTTAGTTTCCTGCTCACCGACTTTGATCAGTTCGACTTTAAAGGTCAACAGTTCATTGGGGCCGATACGTCCAGGAATGCCGCCCGGTCCGTAGGCCAAGCTGGCGGGAATATAGAGTTCCCAAGTGGAACCTTCAGGCATCAGCTGAAGCGCTTCGGTCCAGCCGGGAATAACCTGAGTGGTTTTAAAATTAGCGGGTTCACCACGCTCATAGGAACTATCAAAGATTTTGCCATCAAGGGTCTTGCCTTCATAATGAACGGTGACTTCAGCGTCTGCTGATGCCTTGGGTCCATTACCTTTTTTCAGTACTTTATACTGCAGGCCGGAATCTGTTGTTACAACACCTGATTTCTTGCGGTTTTCTTTCAGGAACTGATCCCCTTTTTCCTGATTATTCAGGGCTTGTTCCTGCATCTCTTTTTGCATTTTTTCCGCTTGTGCCTGCTGGGCTTTCTGAATCACTGCAATCATGTCATTGCGGTCCAGTGCCAGCTTCTTATCGGACACAGCATCCTCAATACCTTGTGAGAGCGCCTGAAGATCAAGATTGTCAAAGTCATTTTTCAAACGTTCGCCAAGCATGGCACCAAGGCTGTAGCTCAACTTAGCCTTTTCGGTTGCCAGGGGAGTTGTCCCTTCAGCCAGTACAGTCATACTGGTTGTGCTGGCCAGAATTAGTGTGGCTGCAATCGTTTTAAGCTTCATTGCATTCTCTTTTTCAGGTTGGAAGAACCCTTCCGGGGAAAGGAAGTTCGGAACATCATTGTTCAATTTTATGTCAAAGGCAAGTGTAGCCGTCTATTATTGTAGAGATAACAACGTAATATTGACACTATAGTTAACAAGTGCTGAGTCTTCTTTTTGGTGGAAATAATGAAGTGTGCTTTTATTGGCTTCATTAATGGGTGGGGGATGTTCGAGTTTTTTTTCTTTATGTATAGGTGGTTTTGTTTTTTTTTGTTTGTGGTAAATAAAATAAAGTGGAGTAATGAAAGTTCATTGAAAAAAATTTTGTACATGCTCCATGTGATGGTCTATATCTATGTAAAAATATTGGTATAAATTGAACTACTCTTATAATCAATGTTTTTGCCTTGATGAAAAACGCTTTGGTTTCATTAGGACGTTGTTGAAAGATGTTTCATTTGATTAACAGTCGCTACTTACATTAATGAAATGTTTAAACAGTACACGGTGCCGGATAATAGCAATAATTAAGAAATTGGCAAGTGGCCGTAATAGTGATTCAGAAATGATTGCGTTCTGAATGCGCTGAATATGTAAAGAGTCATTCAGGTGATATTGGCGTTGCGGCAAAGTTAGCACTGAGCAGTTGAGAATCGATAATGGTGCTGGCTTGGATTGAGGTAAAGCTGACATTGCCGAGAGGTTTATACTGACCTGATTGTGATCAGGCAGGTAAAGGCCAGAGATACTGTTGTAGACAATGGACTTGGATGTCCGTGGCATACAGCAGTTTCTGGAAGTGATACAGGGATGTTAGGTAATGATCCAAGCTTGCAAGCGCTAAGGAGAAAGCCATGGAAAAGCTAGAAATGGAATTCACGAGGACAGCCGCGCCTAAGAAGGCCGGTGCAGCCAAAAAGAAACCTGCAGCGAAAAAAACTGTTGCCAAGAAGAAGACAACAGCGCGTAAGTCTACTGCTAAGAAGACTGTTGCCAAGAAGAAGCCGGCAGCTCGCAAAACTACTGCGAAGAAGACAGTCGCCAAGAAGAAGACTACCGCACGTAAGTCTACTGCTAAGAAGACTGTAGCCAAGAAGACAACAGCACGTAAGTCTACTGCAAAGAAAACTGCAGCCAAGAAGACAACAGCGCGTAAGTCTACTGCAAAGAAAACTGCAGCCAAGAAGACAACAGCGCGTAAGTCTACTGCAAAGAAAACTGCAGCCAAGAAGACTACAGCGCGTAAGTCTACTGCAAAGAAAACTGCAGCCAAGAAGAAGCCAGCAGCTCGCAAGGCTACTGCTAAGAAGACTGTTGCCAAGAAGAAGCCAGCAGCTCGCAAGGCTACGGCGAAGAAAGCTGTAGCCAAGAAGAAGCCAGCAGCTCGCAAGGCTACTGCGAAGAAAGCTGTAGCCAAGAAGAAGCCAGCAGCTCGCAAGGCTACTGCGAAGAAGACTGCAGCCAAGAAGAAGCCAGCAGCTCGTAAGGCTCCTGCCAGAAAAGCAGCGGTAAAGAAAACTGCAGCTAAGAGAAAAGCACCAGCGCGTCGGCCTGCCAAAAAGGCAGTTGCGCGCAAGCCGGCTGCTAGCAGGACTGCTACAAGAAAGGCCGTTAAAAAGAGATAAGCTGATGGCTAGCCTGTTACCTTGGTTGGAACAGGCAATGTAGCATCAAGTATTTAAGGGGCCATTAGGCCCCTTTATTATTTTCAGGCAATGCATGAGCAAGGTTTGTAACATTTGATCGTCGTTTTTGGCGCCGTAAACGTTTAAATACTGCTGAAGATTCTCTTCCAACCGCTTATGACTATGCATGTCACTGCTTCTTGAGATCTGGTTTGTCAGATCAAAGAGTCGCTTTTGCTGAATACACTCAGCATATAATTCAACCTGCTTACATTTGGAATAGATGTCCTGCATGTCGACATCAGGTTTGATCATTGCTTTCATGCTTTGCCTGATGATTCGTAGCGGGTGAATCACGTCTCGCTGCCACCGAAATATTTCAGGCCAATGATGCGCGAGTTGATTCGACGAATGAAGGATTCGCTTTTCGTTTGCCAACCAGCAGCAAAATAGCACCATGTTGATATCCAGTTGATAGGAATCCTGAAGCATTAACAGGGTTTCTCCCGCTATTGGCCACAGTTGTACAGAGTAATGCCAAAAGGGATTGTCGGATATGTTCTTCATGACAGCCTTAACATAGAATGCGCGTCATGATCAGATTACAGCAAATTAACCTCATGCGGGGCGGAAAACGCCTGCTGGAAGAGGCCAGTTTCGTTATCCACCAGGGTCAGAAGATTGGTTTGACCGGTGCCAACGGCTGCGGGAAATCAACACTTTTTGCCTTGATCCGGGGAGAGATATCGGCAGATGCCGGCGATGTGGGTATTCCCAAAAATCTCCGGATCGCCCATATGGCCCAGGAAGTTCTGGCGCTTGATCGTCCTGCCGTTGAGTATGTTCTGGATGGTGATGTCGAGCTGCGCCGTATCCAGCAGGCGATTGCGGATGCGGAAGTCCGCCACGATGACAATGCCCTGGCCATCCAGCATGCCGCGCTGGAAAGCCATAATGGCTATTCAGCCAAATCCCGCGCAGAGCAGCTGTTGCATGGATTAGGCTTCAGTCAGGATCAGATGCAGTCCAATGTGCGCTCGTTTTCCGGTGGTTGGCGAGTGCGTCTGAACCTGGCACAGACACTGATGTGTCCATCTGACCTGCTGTTGCTAGATGAGCCGACCAACCACCTGGATATGGATGCCATCATCTGGTTGGAAGGTTGGTTAAAGCAATATCCGGGTATGCTGCTGTTGATATCCCATGACCGGGATTTTCTGGATGGTGTTGTTGACCAGATTGCCCATATCGAACGGCAGGCATTGACGACGTACCGGGGTAATTACACGGCCTTTGAACGTACCCGGGCTGAGCGTCTGGCGCTGCAGCAATCCAGCTATGAAAAGCAACAGAAGCAGAAAGCTCATCTGGACGACTTTATTCGCCGTTTTCGCGCCAAGGCGACCAAGGCGAAACAAGCTCAGAGCCGTTTGAAGGCCCTTGATCGTCTGGAGGAAATTGCACCAGCCCATGTGGATTCCCCCTTCACATTTACGCTGCCTGAACCTGAGCGTTTTTTTGATCCGCTGCTCCTGATCCGAAAAGGGGAAATGGGCTATGCCGGGGCGCCAATACTGAAAAATGTATCGCTGGGACTGCATCCCGGCAGTTGTATTGGTCTGTTGGGGCAGAACGGTGCCGGTAAATCCACGCTGATGAAAACGCTGGCTGATCAGTTACCGTTACTGGCGGGGGATCGCGTTGAGGGTGAGCATCTGAAAATCGGCTACTTTGCCCAGCATCAGTTGGAAAGTCTGGATCTGGATGCCACACCGGTGCTGCACATTCAGCGTTTGACCAAAACTGCCCGGGAGCAGGAAATTCGGGATTTTCTGGGGGGCTTTGGCTTTCATGGCGACAAGGCGTTGGAAGTGGTTAAAGGCTTTTCAGGCGGCGAGCAGGCGCGGCTGGCGCTGGCTATTGTGGCGTGGCAGAAACCCAACCTGTTATTACTGGATGAGCCAACCAACCATCTTGACCTTGAGATGCGGCATGCCCTGACCATGGCACTGCAGGGATATACCGGCGCCATGGTGTTGATTTCTCACGATCGGAATTTGTTGCGCAATACCACCGATGAACTGTATCTAGTCAGCGACGGCAAAATGGAGCCGTTTGACGACGATCTGGACGCCTATGCCACCTGGCTTTCGCAGCAGCGTCGCGGTGTGAGTTTGCGTGATACCTCCGATCAGGTAACGGCGGATTCTGGTGCGGGTTCTTCGGCCCGTGACCGTAAAGAACAAAAGCGTCTTGAAGCGGCTTTGCGGGCAAAACTGCGCCCCTTCCGCCAGCGGGTTGAAAAACTGGAGCAGGCACTGGAGCAATGTCATGCATCACTAGTAGAGCTTGAGCAGTCTCTGCATGATCCGTCTCTCTATACCGATGATGGCAGGGAGCAATTAAAAACCCTGTTGGCGCGTCAGATGCTGCTGAAACAGCAATCGCAGCAGCTGGAGGATGAGTGGATGGAAGCCTGTGAAGCCCTTGAGATGGCTGAAAGTCAGGTTTCCTAATCAAAAAATAGGCGCCAGCTACAGGTATGGCGCCATTTTTAGCGGTTTTTCCTGTTAAGGGTAAGGAAGCTGTTCTGCTCCTTTTGTAGGTATAAGCCGCAATTGAGATGGCGGCGAAAAGTGTGGGATATATAGCGGAAGCTTAATTGCCATGTTCCGCTGGCTGAATGCCATAATAGAGTCCAGCCAGTTTCAGGACAGGGCATTCTGGGTATGCAAGGGATGATCAACGCTTCACAAGGGCAGCGATCACCGCTCCGTAAAACCATCCTTTTTCGGAGTAGCAAGCCGGCGACCCCGTGCTTTCTTACCAGCCTGCATCCCTCTTGTGACATCAGCCGAAGGGCTGCCGTAATGCCACGAAAAGGGGTATGTCTTTGTCTATTCGTTTGAAATCTACTGATGTAGTGGCCGTTGGCCTGATGACCTTTGCGCTGTTTTTGGGCGCAGGTAACCTGATTTTTCCTCCCTTTCTTGGCCAATTGGCCGGTGAAGCTGTCGTCCCAGCAGCGGCTGGATTCCTGTTGACCGGTGTTGGACTCCCTTTGTTGGGCCTCATGGTTGCCGCAAAGCTTGGAGGTGGTCTGGATCGTTTTACCCAGGACCTTCCTAAGTGGGCCGCTATGCTGACAGGAATTGTTTTGTATCTGGCGATCGGGCCGCTCTTCGCTGCACCTCGGACGGCGGTTGTTTCTTATGAAATGGGCGTATTGCCGTTTGTTGGTGAAGGGAGCACTGGCGCTCTCGCTTTCTACAGTGCCGGGTTCTTCCTACTGACGCTGGTGTTGGCGCTTTTCCCCGGTAGGCTGATTGAAACGGTGGGTAAGTTGATTACCCCATTGCTGGTGTTGGTTCTGATTGCCATTGCCATCGGTGTTTTTGTTGCACCGCAGGGTGTGGTCGCTGAAGCCGGCATGCATCTGGAAGAGCCCGCATTCATATACGGTTTCAAGCAGGGTTACCAGACCATGGATACCCTGGCGTCACTGGCCTTTGGTATTGTTATCATCACTGCGCTGCGCCAGCGGGGGGTGGAAGACCGTACGGATCTGACCCGCTACACCGTTATTGCCGCTATTATTGCTGCTGTAGGCCTGTCCGTTGTTTATGTCGTGCTTTCTTACCTGGGGGCGACCAGTTACGCGGTTGCTGCTGGTGCAGAAAACGGTGCGCGGATTCTGAATCTCTATATCACTGCCGTATTTGGTGATTGGGGTATGGTTATTCTGGCGCTGACGATTGGTCTGGCGTGTCTCACGACCTCCGTTGGACTGATGACGGCTTGTGGTGAATATTTTGCTGAAGTGCTGCCAGTGATGGGATACCGGGGCTATGTGGTGCTCTGTACGATAGTGAGTGCCCTGATAGCCAATATGGGGCTGACTGAGCTGTTGGCTGTTACCATTCCCGCGTTGCTGGTTGTTTACCCGATTGCGATTGCCTTGATCATGCTGTGCCTGTTCCGTGAGCGTTTTGCTCAGCCGGGCATCGTATTTGCCTTTACATTGTTGCCTGTATTGGCCATCAGTATTGTCGATGGGCTGAGTGCTGCGGGACTGTCGTTTGTTCAGCCACTGGTCGATGTTTATTCTCATCTTCCGTTACAGAGCAGTGGGCTGGGGTGGATGGTACCTGGTGTTGCAGGCTTTGTGGTTGGCATGTTGAAGAGTGGTTCGCCTGTACGGCAGGAAAGCCTTGCTTAACAGCATTAATCTTGAAGCGATATAAAAAATGCCACCGAAGGGTGGCATTTTTTATGGGCATGTAAACCGTCTCAGAGCGCTTCTTCTGCCAAGCTGTCGAGTTTGCCGATCAGGCTGCTGACTCGCTCAGTCCATGCTTGCAGTTCTTGTTTCAACTGGGCGTTTTCTTCTTCCAGACGGGTTTTGGCTTCTCTCAGTTCCTCGACTTCCATCTTGTTCAGGGCAATGGTGTCGATGGCGTTCTGAATTTTGCTTTCGAGTTGGCCGAGGCTTTCAATAGACATAGCTTCATCTCACGTGGCGGAGGCAATTGTCCATGACTGTTATTGGAAACACGATCCTCGCTGCCTGGCAGGTCGGGAACGGTCGCCTTTCATGGCTGTTTGGCCTCTATTATAGAGTGAACGCATAGCGGTACCAACGCCCAGAAAGGGAATGTTGCATTGAAACGCCTACAAATTGCTGTTTATTGGCATGCTTTCGCTCGGGAGGGTAGCTGGGATGATGAAATCTTCACAAAGTCTTTACGGTTAGTAAGCTGCCGCTGGCGTTTATATTTGAACGTTCAATAACGATTAGAAGGACTATTGCTATACTGTTTTTTAATGACATCGTAGTGAGCCAGTGAATAAAGTCTGATTCAGGCAGACGATGTTAAGGATTGAAATGCATAGTGTTCGATGCGTAGCTTCATAGCTCCCTGAAATGATAGGAGGGTGAGTGGAGCAGGTCACTTTGGGTATTTAGGGAGAATGGTCAATGGGTTCGGTCAGCGTGCCCTGTGCAAAGATTATTTCGTCTCTGAATGTCGAAGAAGAGGCGTTAAAAGCGTTTTTTTATTCGCTATCGCATGATGCATCCGTTGAAGATTACATCGCAGCAGAATGTATTCGTTTCTCTTCGTCTCACATCGAAAGCACGTTTCTGAGCCATTTACTGGCAATAACGGAACTTGCACTTGACCAATATCCCTTATCAAAAGCGATAGAGTGTTTGCGTACACGTAGATAACAGCCTGCATACCGTCTTTTTCAAACGATGTAACTACGCCAGCCAAATCATAATATCCATTATTAATCCGCTTCTATTGGGTCATGTTTCAAACCGGTTGATACCACATTCTGGAGATGAATTCTCCGATGACTTTGTCGTGTAGCTCCTCTGAGCGGGAAA